>NZ_JAGPXV010000043.1:0-17683 GCF_018070405.1 Micromonospora sp. D75 | reverse complement strand
CGGCAAGCGGCGCATCCACCAGACCCCGGACCGGGTGCACGTCACCGCCTGCCGGCCCTGGCTGGTCGCCGAGTTCGCCCGGCTGCGCCCGGAGATCGTGGTGGTGCTCGGCGCCACCGCCGCCAAGGCGCTGCTCGGCCCGAGCTTCCGGGTGACGAAGCAACGCGGCGAGCTGCTGCCCTGGCCCGCCGCCGCCCAGCGCCCGGAGGACTTCGAACGGGTGCCGGTGGACCGGACGGGCGCGGTCGCCGACGCCCCGGCGGCCCGGCTGCTCGCCACCATCCACCCGTCGGCGGTGCTGCGCGCCGACAACCAGGACGTCGCGTACGAGGGCCTGGTCGCCGACCTGAAGGTGGCCGCCGAGGCGCTGCGCTGAGTCAGGCGCGCTGCTGCCAGGTGCACAGGCACACCCGGTTGCCGTCCGGGTCGGCCAGCACCCAGAAACTCGGCGCCTCCGCGTCGCTGACCAGCGTCCCGCCTGCCGCCAGCGCCGCCGCGATACGCGCGTCCACCTCGGCCGGGTCGACCCACACGTCCGGATGCCACCGCTGCCGGGGCTCGTCCCGGCCGGAACGCTGGAACCAGACCGTGGGCAGCGCGCCGTCCGGGTCGCGTACCTCGTCGGCGCCCGGGCCGGGCGGCGCGCCAGGCGCCAGCACCGCCCGCCAGAACGGCAGCACCGCCGCGTGCTCCGGGGTGTCGAGCGCGAGCTCCAGCCGGGCCAGCCCGGCGGCCGAGAGGGTAAGCCCGGAGTCCGCGGCCAGCCCCGAGATGAACCGGGCCAGCCGCAGGTCACGCTGCGTCACCCCGCCCGCGTCGTGCGACCACAGCCGCACGTCCACGTGGGTGTAGCGCAGGTCCAGATCGGGATGATGATCGACCCGCTCGGCCTCCGCGCCCACCGCGGCCACCAGCGCCAGCCCGGCCGCGAAATCGGGGGTACGGATGCGCGTCTGCAACGCCCCCAGCAGGTACGTCCACCCGTCCAGCCCGGCCTCGGCGACCTGTTTCCCCGTGAGTGTGCCCATCCGGCCATCCTGGCCCACCGCGCGGGGGCGGGCCACCCCGCCCGGCTCGCCCCTGTCCGGGGCGGGTGAGCGGTGCCAGACTTGCCGGCATGGAGCAGCATCTCTACGAGCCCGTCCACGACGAGTTCCGTGACCTGTGCCGCCGGTTCCTGACCCGGGAGGCGGTGCCGCACCACGAGCGCTGGGAGGCCGACGGGATCGTCGACCGGGAGGTGTGGCGGGCCGCCGGCGCGGCCGGGCTGCTCGGCCCCGACGTCGACCCCGAGTACGGCGGCGGCGGGCAGCGCGACTTCCGGTTCAACGCGGTGCTCGACGAGGAGATCGTCGCGTCCGGGTGCTCGGGCCTCGGGTTCGGGCTGCACAACGACGTGGTCGCGCCGTACCTGACCGAGCTGACCACCGACGACCAGCGCAAGCGCTGGCTGCCGGGCTTCTGCTCCGGCGACCTGGTCACCGCGATCGCGATGAGCGAGCCGGGCGCGGGCAGCGACCTGGCCGGCATCCGCACCGGCGCGGTCCGTGACGGCGACAGCCTGGTCCTCAACGGGCAGAAGACGTTCATCACAAACGGTGAGATGGCCGACCTGGTGGTCGTGGTGGTCAAGACCGCGCCGGACCAGGGCGCCCACGGGGTGAGCCTGGTCGTGGTGGAGAGCGGCACGCCGGGCTTCAGCCGAGGCCGCCGGCTGGCCAAGGTCGGCCTGAAGGCCAACGACACCGCCGAGCTGTTCTTCGACGACTGCCGGGTGCCGGCGGAGAACCTGATCGGCACCGAGAACCACGGCTTCTACCACCTGATGGCCAACCTGCCCCGGGAGCGGCTGAGCATCGCCGTCGCCGCGGTGGCGGCCTGCGAGAAGCTGCTCGCGCTCACCATCGAGTACGCCCGCTCCCGGGAGGCGTTCGGGCGGCCGATCGGCCGGTTCCAGCACAACCGGTTCCTGCTGGCCGAGCTGGACACCGAGGTCACCATCGCGCGTACGTTCGTCAACCACTGCGTCGCCGAGTTCAACGCGGGCCGCCTGTCGGTGACCGACGCGGCGAAGGCCAAGTGGTGGACCACCGAGCTGCAGACCAAGGTGGCCGACCGGTGCGTGCAGCTGCACGGCGGCTACGGCTTCATGGCGGAGTACCCGGTGGCGAAGGCGTGGCTGGACAGCCGCGTGCAGACCATCTACGGCGGCACCACCGAGATCATGAAGGAGATCATCGGCCGGGGCCTCGGCCTGTAGCGAAACCGGGTGCCGGCCGGGCGGGCCGGTGCGGGAGGATGGGGCACCCGTCCCACCAGGAGCGCGCATGTCCACCGACCTGACCGCGCCGGCCCCGCCCCGGCCCGACGTCGCCGGCATCCAGCGGCGTACCGTCCGGCTGCTGTTCCTCACCCAGATCATCGGCGGCATCGGCGTCACCATCGGCATCTCGGTGGGCGCGCTGCTCGCCGCCCGGGTCGCCGGCACCGCCCTGGCCGGGCTCGCGCAGAGCGCCGGGGTGGTCGGCGCCGCGCTGCTCGCCATCCCGGTCACCCGGCTCATGGCCGCGCGTGGCCGGCGACCGGGCCTGGTTCTCGCGTACGCGGTCGGCGCGGTCGGCGGCGTGCTGGTGGTGGTCGCCACCGTGACGCGCCTGGTGCCGTTGCTCTTCGTCGGCATGCTGCTGTTCGGTGGCGGCACGGCGGCCAACCTCCAGGCCCGCTACACGGCGGTGGACCTGGCCGAGCCGCAGCGCCGGGGGCGGCAGCTCTCGCTGGTCGTGTGGGCCACCACCATCGGCGCGGTGGCCGCGCCGAACTTCGCCGCGCTCGCCGACGACACCACCCGGGGCTGGGGCCTGCCGGCGCTGTCCGGCCCGTTCGCGTTCAGCGCCGTCGCGTTCACGCTGACCGCCGTCGTACTCCTGGTCCTGCTGCGGCCGGACCCGCTGCTCACCGCGCGCCGGCTGGCGGCGGCCGAGCCGGCGCCGGGCGCCGCACCGGCGGTCACCCGCCGCGGTGGCATGGTCGCCGCGTGGCGCACGGTACGCGGGCGGCCGGCCGCCCGCCTCGGCATCGCCGCTGTCGCGGTGGGGCACCTGGTGATGGTCGCTGTCATGTCGATGACCCCGGTGCACCTCGGCGAGTGGCATTCCGACGAGGACGTGCTGCCGGTGGTCGGCCTGGTGCTGAGCCTGCACATCGCCGGCATGTACGCGCTGTCGCCGGTGGTGGGGTGGCTCACCGACCGGGTGGGCCGCCGGCCGGTGATCCTCGGTGGGGTGGCGCTGCTGCTGGCCGCGTGCGCGGTCTCCGGCACCGCCGGGCACCACACGGCACCGCTGTCGGTGGGGCTGACGCTGCTCGGGCTGGGCTGGTCGGGCACGATGGTGGCGGGCTCGACGCTGCTGTCGGAGTCGGTGCCGACCGCCGACCGGCCCGGTGTGCAGGGGCTGTCCGACCTGCTCATGGGGCTGGCCGGGGCGGGCGCGGCGGCGGCGAGCGGGTTCGTGATGCGGGCCGTGGGGTACCCGACGCTCACCCTGCTGGCGGCGATCGCCGTGGTGCCGCTGGTGGCGCTGGCGCTGCGCCGTCCCGGCCCGGCGCCACTCGACGAGGAGGACTGAACACGTGCGGCTGACCGACTTCTGGACGCGGCTGGAGGAGGCGTTCGGGCCCGGCTACGCGGCCAGCATCGCCCGGGACCAGGTGCTGTCCCAGCTCGGTGGGCGGACCATCGAGCAGGCGCTCGCGGCCGGTGAGCAAACGCACGTGGTATGGCGCGCCGTGGTCGCCGCGTACCCCGACCGGGTGCCCGCCCGACTACGCTGAGCAGCCTTTTCATCGATCCCGCGTGTCGCTTGCCCAGTCGTACACCTGTTCGGCTATTGTCCACAGCGGGGTGCTCGTCCACAGCTCACGGCCCGTCGGCTGGTTTTCTGTCGGACCCAGCGCCTAGCGTGTCCCGCGTGACGCGAAGCTCAGGAAAGACGCCGGCGAAGGCAGGGGTGGCAACGATGGCAGCAGGGCCTGACCGGGAGAAGGCGCTCGACCTTGCTCTCGCTCAGATCGACAAGCAGTTCGGCAAGGGTTCGGTGATGAGGCTGGGGGAGCGGCCCGTCGTGCAGACGGCTGTCATCCCGACCGGCTCCATCGCGCTCGACGTGGCGCTCGGCGTGGGCGGTCTGCCGCGCGGCCGGGTGGTCGAGATCTACGGTCCGGAGTCCAGCGGTAAGACCACCGTCGCGCTGCACGCGGTCGCGAACGCCCAGCGGGCCGGCGGCATCGCCGCGTTCATCGACGCGGAGCACGCGCTCGACCCGGAGTACGCGCGGGCCCTCGGCGTCGACACCGACGCCCTGCTGGTCTCCCAGCCGGACACCGGCGAGCAGGCGCTGGAGATCGCCGACATGCTGGTCCGCTCCGGCGCGATCGACATCATCGTGATCGACTCGGTGGCGGCCCTGGTGCCGCGCGCCGAGATCGAGGGCGAGATGGGCGACAGCCACGTCGGCCTCCAGGCCCGGCTGATGAGCCAGGCGCTGCGGAAGATCACCGGTGTGCTCAACAACACCGGCACCACCGCGATCTTCATCAACCAGCTCCGCGAGAAGATCGGCGTGATGTTCGGCAGCCCGGAGACCACCACCGGTGGTCGGGCGCTGAAGTTCTACGCCTCGGTCCGGCTCGACGTGCGCCGCATCGAGAGCCTCAAGGACGGCACCGACGTGGTCGGTAACCGCACCCGGGTCAAGGTCGTGAAGAACAAGGTCGCCGCGCCGTTCAAGCAGGCCGAGTTCGACATCATGTACGGCAAGGGCATCTCCCGCGAGGGCTCGCTGATCGACGTCGGCGTGGAGCAGGCGATCATCCGCAAGTCCGGCGCCTGGTACACCTACGACGGTGACCAGCTCGGCCAGGGCAAGGAGAAGGCCCGCGAGTTCCTCCGCGAGAACCCGGACGTGGCGGCCGAGATCGAGAAGAAGATCCTGGAGAAGCTCGGCGTCGGCACCGGTGGTGCCGGCGACGCCGCCGGTGGCCCGGAACTGCCGCCGGTCGACTTCTGATCCGCTGACCCGTGGCAGGACGACGCGCCCGTACGGGCCGGGGCTGGGATGCCAGTCCTCCCCGTACGGGCGACGCCACAGGTACGCCCCGGGCCCGCCGGGGACGCCGTGATCGCGCGGTGGAGTCCGACGCAGGGGAGGCTCCGGCTCCGCCGCGCGACGAGGCCGAGCTGGCCCGGGAGATCTGCCTGCGGCAGCTCGCGGTGCGCCCGCGCACCCGGGCCGAGCTGGCCGGCGCGCTGGCCCGGCGCGGCATCTCCGAGGAGATCGCCGAGCAGGTCCTCGACCGGTACGACGAGGTGGGCATCGTCGACGACGCGGCCTTCGCCCGTGCCTGGGTGAGCAGCCGGCACAACGGTCGTGGGCTGGCCCGCCGGGCGCTCGCCAACGAGCTGCGCCAGCGCGGCGTCGACGGCGAGGTGGCCGGCGCTGCCCTGGACGACCTGGACGAGGAGACCGAGGCGGAGACCGCCCGTGCCCTGGTGGACCGCAAACTGCGCAGCACCCGGGGTGAGCCGGACGCGGTGTTCCGGCGTCTGGTCGGCATGCTGGCGCGCAAGGGCTATCCGGCCGGGGTGGCGATCCGGGCGGTGAAGGACGCGCTGGCCGCGCAGAGTGCCGAGGCGGCCGAGTTCGCCGAGCACATCGACGCCGACGCGATGGCCGACGCCGAGCACGATCTCGACTCCCGCCGGCTCGACTGACCGACCGCCGGCCGGCCGTCGACTGACCGACCGACTGACCGACCGGCGGTCGGTGTCGCGGCCGCCGTCCCGAGGGGAGGCGCACACCGTGCTGAAGGCATGTCTCAACGGCACCCGGCGGCGGGACGAGCACCCCGCCGTACCGCTCACCCCGGCCGAACTGGCCGCCGACGCGGTGCGCTGCGCGGCCGCCGGGGTGGCGGCGGTGCACGTGCACCCGCGCGACGACACCGGCGCCGAGTCGCTCCACCCGGCGGTGATCGCCGCTGCGGTTACCGCCATCCGGGCTTCCCGTCCCGGCCTGCCGGTGGGCGTGAGCACCGGCGCCTGGATCGTCCCGGACCCGGCCGAGCGGGTCGCCGCCGTCCGCGCCTGGACGGTGCTGCCCGACTTCGCCTCGGTCAACGCCCACGAACCCGGAGCGGCCCAGGTCGCCGCCGCCCTGCACGAGCGTGGCGTGATGGTCGAGGCGGGCCTGTGGACACCGTCTGCGGTCGACGCCTGGCGCCGCTGGTCCGCGCCCACCGGGCGGATCCTGGTCGAGTGCATGGACGAACAGGTCGAGACGGCGCTCGCCGACGCGGCGGCGATCCTCGCCGCGCTGCCCGACCAGCGCCCGCCGGTGCTGCTGCACGGCGAGGGGCCCGCCACCTGGCCGGTCTACGCCGAGGCGGTCCGCCGGGGTCTGCACACCCGGATCGGCCTGGAGGACACGCTGCTGCTGCCCGACGGCACCCAGGCCCGCGACAACGCCACCCTGGTAACCACAGCCCGCACCCTCTCCCCCCACTGACCCACCCACTGACCCACCCACCCCGACCGCCCCTGCCCCGTTGATCATGAAGTTGACGGCACTTCCCGTCCGTTTTGTCCAGGCCAACTTCATGATCGCGCCCGTCAACCTCATGATCGTGCGGGGGAGTGGTGCGCGGCGTCGATGGGGGAGGTGGCCTGAGCAGGTCGGGAGCGGCGAGGGGCGGTGCCGGACGGCGAGGTTTGTCCGGGCCTGTCCGGCATCTGATCACCAATGAGTGACGCTGTAACTTCTCTCCGTCCGGGTGGTTTGATCATGACTTCTTGACCGAACGGCCCCTCGCGACCTAGCCTCGCCATACAGGCTCACTTTGCCCGACCAGCGCAGGCTAAGCGCACAACATAGATCTCGTAACAGAACAGCATCACTTTGGCCAGCTACACCGGCCCTTGACGGAAGCTCCGGAACCTTTCGGAGCCTCCGACAACTGCAACCGGCCGCCAGCGGTGCCCCTCGCGGGTCACCGCCGACGGAAAGCTGCCCAGAACCAGCCGCTCCGGTCGGGCGTACAGAGCCGCAGGCGCGTGTCCTTCGCGCGTGTCCTGCGGCGCCGACGTTCAGGGGGAGGCGGCCATGGCGGGGCGGCACAGGTTCACCGGCGGTCTGCCACACGGCCCCGACCCCGCATCGGCGGGCGACAGCCCGGCCACCGGGTATCGACGAGCCGGCAACGCCGGCCGGGCCGGCGGAGCGGCTCGATGAGCGCCTTCGACATCGTTCTCCTCGTGGTGGTGCTGCTGCTCGTCGTGGTGGTGGTCGGCGCCGTGCTGTTCGGCGTGCGTACCCTCAAGCGGCTCAGCCTGGCGCCCGCGCCGGAGGATCCGGCCTTCATCGCGGAGAAGGACCGGCAGGAGCAGTCGCTCGCGGCGCTGCGGACCGCCGCCAGCGAGGCCAACAGCACCATCGACGTGGCGAAGTCCGCGGCCGCGGCGGCGCGGGCCGAGGCGGCCGCCGCGAAGGCGGAGGCGAAGGCGGCCCGGGCCGAGGCGCGGCGGGTGCTCGACGACGCCCGCGCCGAGGCGGACACCGTGCTGGAGCGCGCGCACAAGCAGGCTGAGGCGGACGCCGAGCAGCTGCGCGCCACCGCGCGGCGCAGCGGCGAGCGTGAGGTGGCGGTGCTGGCCGCCACCACCCGGGAGCAGGCGGCCGAGGTGGAACGCCGGGCCGCGCGGATGGACGAGCGGGAACGGCTGCACACCGAGGAGGTGGAGCGGCTGGCCGAGCGGGAACGGCAGCTCACCGCTGCCACCGCGGCGCTCGCCGCCCGGGAGGCCGCCCTGGCCGAGCGGGAGCGGACGCTGACCGAGGTGGAGGAGCAGCGCCGCCGGGAGCTGGAGCGGGTGGCCGGCCTGACCGCCGACGCGGCCCGCGCCGAGCTTGTCGAGTCGATCGAGGGGCAGGCGAAGCGGGAGGCCGCGCTGCTGGTCCGGGAGATCGAGGCGGACGCGCGGGGCAGCGCCGAGCAGCGCGCCCGCAACATCGTGGTGGACGCCATCCAGCGGGTCGCCAGCGAGCAGACCGCGGAGAGCGTGGTCAGCGTGCTGCACCTGCCCGGTGACGAGATGAAGGGGCGCATCATCGGCCGGGAGGGGCGCAACATCCGCGCCTTCGAGTCGGTCACCGGCGTCAACCTGATCATCGACGACACGCCCGAGGCGGTGCTGCTTTCCTGCTTCGACCCGGTACGCCGGGAGGTCGGCCGGGTCACGCTGGAGAAGCTGGTCCTGGACGGCCGGATCCACCCGCACCGGATCGAGGAGGTCTACGACCTGGCCCGGCAGGAGGTGGAGGAGCTGTGCCACCGGGCCGCCGAGGACGCGCTGGTCGAGGTCGGCATCACCGAGATCCACCCGGAACTGGTGACGCTGCTGGGCCGGTTGCGCTACCGCACCTCGTACGGGCAGAACGTGCTCAAGCACCTGGTGGAGACCGCGCACATCGCCGGCGTGATGGCGGCCGAGCTGCGGCTGGACGTGCCGACGATCAAGCGGTGCGCGTTCCTGCACGACATCGGCAAGGCGCTCACCCACGAGGTGGAGGGCAGCCACGCGATCATCGGCGCGGACGTGGCCCGCAAGTACGGCGAGAGCGAGGACGTGGTGCACGCCATCGAGGCGCACCATAACGAGGTGCCGCCGCAGACCATCGAGGCGGTGCTGACGCAGGCGTCGGACGCCTGCTCGGGCGGGCGGCCGGGCGCGCGGCGGGAGAGCCTCGAGGCGTACGTGAAGCGGCTGGAGCGGATCGAGGAGATCGCGGCCGGCAAGCTGGGCGTGGAGAAGGTCTTCGCCATGCAGGCGGGCCGGGAGATCCGGGTGATGGTCAAGCCCGACGACGTGGACGACATCGGCGCGGCGGTGCTGGCGCGGGACGTGGCCAAGCAGATCGAGGAGGAGCTGACCTATCCGGGTCAGATCCGGGTGACCGTGGTGCGCGAGTCCCGGGTCACCGAGATCGCCCGCTAGACCGGGGAACACGAAAGGGCTGGCCGTTCACGGCCAGCCCTTTCACGTGTGGCGGGTCAGACGCCGCCGGCACCCTCGGCCTGCGAGGTGAGCGCGGCCGGTGGCGGGGCCGGCGCCGGGGTGCCGGCGCTCTTGCGGCCCTGGGAGAGCCGGTGCTGGACGTACTGGGCCAGCTTCGACAGCGAGTAGTTGATGGCGATGAACAGCACGGCGATCACCACGTACACCTGGATCGGGTTGCCCAGGACGCCGATGATCTGCTTGCCGATGTTGAGCGTCTCCTCGTAGCTGATGATGAAGCCCAGCGAGGTGTCCTTGAGCACCACCACGAGCTGGCTGATCAGTGCCGGCAGCATGATCCGGAAGGCCTGCGGCAGCAGGATCAGCCCGGTGGTCTGGAACGGGGAGAGCCCGATCGCCGAGGCCGCCTCGGCCTGCCCGGAGGGCAGGCCCTCCATGCCCGAGCGCAGGATCTCGGCGATGACCACGGAGTTGTAGATGGTCAGGCCGATGACGAGGTACCAGAGGTTGTCGAACGAGGCGCCGAACTCGGGGAAGCCGCGCGCCACGAAGAAGATGGTGATGACGACCGGCAGGCCGCGGAACACCTCGACGCAGACCCGGGTCACGGCGGCCAGCACCCAGCTCAGCCCGCGCAGCAGGTACGCCACAGGTGCGGCGGCTCCGGTGAAGCGCCGCCGGGTCAGGCTCTTGAGCTGGATCCGCAGGACGGCGAGCAGGGTGCCGACGACGAGCGACGAGACGATGGCCAGCGCGGCGGCGATCAGGGTGTTCTTGAGGCCGTACCCGATCCGGTCCCAGACGAGCGGGAAGTTCTCGTTCGAGGGGTCGACCAGCGGCCCCCACAGCTCCATCGAGAACTGGCCTTTGTCAGCAAGCGGCCGGTAGATGAACAGGTAGGCGCCGGCCAGCACCACCACGACGGCGACCAGGCTGCTGATGAGCGTGACGCGTCGCTGGCGCGGCCCGGGAACGTCGTAGAGGACGCTGGTCTGCTGGCTCATCGGGCCACCGCCTGTCGCTTCTCGATCCGGTCCAGCAGGGCGCCGAGCGGGACCGTCATGATCAGGTATCCGACGGAGATGCCGATCGCCACCGGAATGAAGGGGTAGCCGCCGGCGGAGGTGAGCTGATCGGCGGTCTGCGAGAGGTCACCGACCACGCCGAAGAAGCCGACGAGCGCGGAGTTCTTGATCATCGCGATGATGACCGAGCCGAGCGGCACCACCGAGGCCTTCCAGGACTGCGGGAGCACGACGTGCCGCAGGTTCTGCCCGAAGGTGAGGCCCAGCGAACGCGCCGCCTCGGCCTGCCCGGGCGGCACCGCGTTCACGCCGGAGCGCAGGGCCTCGCAGACGAACGCGGCGGTGTAGAGGACCAGCGCGATCAGGCCGAACCGGAAGTAGGGCAGGTCGGTGCCGAGCCGGCTGAAGATCGAATCCAGGCCCGGGATACGCAGGAAGTCGGCGTTGGAGCCCAGCGCCGGCAGGCCGAACGCGGCGAAGAACAGCACCACTGTCAGCGGCAGGTTACGGAAGATGTTCACGTACGTGGTGCCGACCGCGCGCAGCGGCGGCACCGGCGAGATTCGCAGCACCGCCACGACGGCGCCCAGGATCAGGGCGCCGATCGCGGCGAGAAAGCAGATCTGGAGGGTGAGCCAGAACCCGCCCGCGAAGACGTCGAACTTGTCGATGAGCACATTCACGGGTCGGTTTCCTCCCCACCCTCCGGATCTAGCGGATCAGTAGCGGTTGACGGCGGGCGGGTCGCCCAGGGTGGCGCCGAACTTGCCGGCGGTGTCGTCCCACGCCTTCTTCCAGCTGCCGTCCTGGAACGCCTTGTCGAGCGTGTCGTTGATGAAGTTACGGAAGTCGGTGTCCTCCTTCTTGACACCGATGCCGTAGGGCTCCTTGGTGAAGTTGTCGCCGGCCATCTTGAAGGACGCCTCGTCCTTGGCGATGTAGCCGAGCAGGATGACGTTGTCGGTGGTGACGGCGTCGACCTGCTTGCCCTTCAGGGCGTCGCGGCACTTGTCGTAGGTGTCGAAGAGCACCAGCTGGGTGCCGACGTCCTTGACGTACTTCTTGATCTCCTCGGCCGGGGTCGAGCCGGTGACCGAGCAGACCTTCTTGGTGCCGTCCTTGAACGAGTCGGGGCCGGTGATGGCCGCCTCGTCCTTGCGGACCATGATGTTCTGGCCGGCCTCGTAGTACGGCCCGGCGAAGGCGATGCGCTCCTTGCGCTTGTCGTTGATCGTGTAGGTGGCCGCGACCAGGTCGACGGTGCCGTTCACGATGACGTCCTCGCGGACCTTCGACGGCGTCTCGACGTACTCGATCTTGTCCTCGGGGATGCCGAGTGCCTTCACGATCAGCTTGGCGACCTCGACGTCGAAGCCCTCCGGCTTGCCCGACAGGCCCTTCTGGCCGAAGCCCGGCTGGTCGAACTTGGTGCCGACCTTGATCTTCTGGGCCTTGCTCAGCCGCTCCATGGTGCTGCCGGCCGCGAAGTCCTTGCTGCCGGCGCCGGTGCCCTCGTCGTCGCTGTCGCCACCGCAGGCGGACAGGCCGAGCGCCAGAGTCGCCGCCGCGGCAACCGCCGCCACGCGCTTGTAACGCATACTCAATCTCCTTCTTCGACGGAGCCGCCGGGACGACTCCAACTACGGACGCTCAGTGAGTGAGGATCTTGGAGAGGAAGTCCTTGGCCCGCTCGCTGCGCGGGTTCGCGAAGAACTCGGCCGGCGGCGCGTCCTCGACCAGTTGCCCGTCGGCCATGAAGACCACCCGGTTGGCGGCGTGCCGGGCGAAACCCATCTCGTGGGTCACCACGACCATGGTCATGCCCTCGCTCGCCAGGGACGTCATCACGTCCAGCACCTCGCCGACCATCTCCGGGTCCAGCGCGCTGGTCGGCTCGTCGAAGAGCATCGCCTTGGGCTGCATGGCCAGCGCGCGGGCGATCGCCGCCCGCTGCTGCTGACCGCCGGAGAGCTGCGCCGGGTACTTGTCCGCCTGGTTGGCGATGCCGACGCGGTCGAGCAGCGCCAGGCCGCGCTCGCGGGCGGCGGCCGGCTTCTCCTTGCGCACCTTGACCGGCCCCAGCGTGACGTTCTCCAGGATGGTCTTGTGGGCGAAGAGGTTGAACGACTGGAAGACCATGCCGACCTCGCTGCGCAGCTTGGCCAGGGGCTTGCCCTCGGCCGGCAGCGGCTGCCCGTCGAACGTGATGGTGCCCTTGTCGATGGGCTCCAGCCGGTTGATCGTGCGGCACAGCGTCGACTTGCCGGAGCCGGACGGGCCGATCACCACGACCACCTCGCCCCGGCCGACGGAGAGGGACACGTCGTCGAGCACGTGCAGCGGCCCGAACCACTTGTTGACCCCGTCGAGCACGATCAGCGGGTCGCCCGTCGTCACGTCGTCCACCGTCCCTGTCGTCCATGCCGGAATTGGGGGTCGATCGACCCCCGGTTGGGCAACTGTAGGCGGGGTGATGTGGCAGTACGCAACTCAGATGGTCACGGAGCGGTAACACCGGTCACCTGCATGCCGGCACGTCCGAATTTTGTCGCCGTCCGGGTGGGCCGAGTGGCGCCGAAGGCGCTGGCCAGAGATCATGAGGTGATGACCGACCCGATCCGGCTGACCGACTACGCCCGCGGTGGCGGCTGCGCCTGCAAGATCCCTCCGGGCGAGCTGGAGGCGATGGTCGCCGGCCTCGGCGCGACCGGCGGCTCCGCCGACCTGCTGGTCGGCCTGGAGAACGGCGACGACGCCGCGGTGGTCCGGCTGGACGAGCGTACGGGCCTGGTGAGCACCGCCGACTTCTTCACCCCGGTGGTCGACGACGCCTACGACTGGGGCCGCATCGCCGCCGCCAACGCGCTCTCCGACGTGTACGCGATGGGCGGCACCCCGCTCGTCGCGCTCAACCTGCTCTGCTGGCCGCGCGGCGTGCTGCCGCCGGAGATGGCCCGCGAGGTGCTGCGCGGCGGTCTGGACGTGGCCCGGGAGGCGAACTGCCACCTGGCCGGCGGGCACAGCGTGGACGACGACAGCCCGAAGTACGGCCTCGCGGTCACCGGCGTGGTCCGGCCGGAGGAGCTGATCACGCTGGACGCCGGGCGGGCCGGGCTGCCGCTGTCGCTGACCAAGCCGCTCGGCGTGGGCGTGCTCAACACCCGGCACAAGCAGACCGGCCAGCGCTTCCCCGAGGCGGTCGAGTCGATGGCCCGGCTCAACCGGGACGCGGCCCGCGCGGCGGTGGCCGCCGGCATCCGCTGCGGCACCGACGTCACCGGCTTCGGCCTGCTCGGGCACGCCTCGAAGCTGGCCCGCGCGAGCCGCCTCACGGTGGCGATCGACGCGGCGGCGGTGCCGTACCTGCCGGGCGCGCGGGAGGCGATGCGCGACGGGTACGTCAGCGGCGGCACCCGGCGCAACCTGGACTGGGTCAACCCGTGGACGGACTTCGGCGACGCGGACGAGGGAGAGCGGCTGCTGCTGGCCGACGCGCAGACCTCGGGCGGCCTGCTGGTCGCCGGTGAGGTGCCCGGTGGGACCGTCATCGGTGAATTGCTGCCGGCCTCGGAGCACCTGATCCGGGTTCGCTGAACGCGCCGGTGGGCGCGGCGGGAAAGCGAACACGGCACCGTACCCGATAAACTGTCATCTTCCAGCTACTCTGGGCAACGTCGCCCGAGGGAATTTTGCCCGGAATGGTCACAGACCGGTAACTTGCGCCCGGCTGAGGGCAAATGCCCCCCACCATCGTCAGTAGGGCCCGATCCGGAGGCCGGTGGAAACGAGCGCGGCGAGGAGGCGGCATGACCGAGCTGTGGAACTGGAGAATCGACGGCGGCGAGCCGGTGGAGGTCTACCCGGCACTGGCCGAGGCGCTCGGCCGGGTGGTGATGCCCATGGCCGTCGCCGACCCGATGCGGCTCCCCGCGTACGCGGTGGTCTGCGACGTGTGGGAGGCGCCCGGGCTGTACGGCACCGTGGTCGACTGTTACGGCGTGCCCGAGAGCCTGGCCGAGCTGCCCGCGCTCGCGGCGCTGGCCCGGCTGCTGGGCCGCAACTGCCTGATGCGCGACGACACCCTCGACGCCGGCCGGCACCTGCTGTTCGCGCCGGACGGCACGATCCGCCCGGTGCACTTCGACGTGGCCGACACCGACGACGGCGAGGTGCTCAGCCACCACCGGCTCTGCACGCAGGCCGACCCGCGCTGCCGGGGCTGGTCGCAGTGCCACCGCTCCCGCTGGGCCCCCGACACGGTCGCCCCGGCGCTCGCCGCCGCCTGACCGCGAGCGCCGGCCGGAGGCGGTGACCGGCGCTCGCCGCCGTGCCCCCGCCCGGCGGCGAGCCGTGGCGGCCCCGGGCTCAGTCCCGGGTCGCCGGCTGCTGGCCCCGCACCACGAGCTGGTCGAGCAGCGTCGCGGTGGCGGCGGCCACGGCGTCCACCGCGGCGTCGAACGCGGCCGCGTTGTGCGCCGCCGGGGTACGGAATCCGGAGATCTTCCGGACGTACTGCAACGCGGCGGCGCGGATGTCCTCCTCGGTCACCACCGGGACGTACGGCTCACGCAGGGTCTTGATGCTCCGGCACACGGCTCCTCCTCGTTCGATCCGATCAGCTCCACCCGGATACGCTGTCCGGGTCATGACTACCGCAGCCGCGGGCAGCCCGCGCACCTACCAGGTGCGTACGTACGGCTGCCAGATGAACGTGCACGACTCCGAGCGCATCTCCGGCCTCCTCGAGGACGCCGGGTACGTGCGCGCCGCCGAGGCCGACGAGCAGCCCGACGTGGTGGTGTTCAACACCTGCGCGGTCCGGGAGAACGCCGACAACCGGCTCTACGGCAACCTGGGTCATCTGCGCCCCGTGAAGGCCAAGCACCCCGGGATGCAGATCGCCGTCGGCGGCTGCCTGGCCCAGAAGGACCGGGGCGACATCGTCCGCAAGGCGCCCTGGGTGGACGTCGTCTTCGGCACGCACAACATCGGCTCGCTGCCGGCGCTGCTGGACCGGGCGCGGCACAACACCGCGGCCGAGGTGGAGATCCTGGAGTCGCTGGAGGTGTTCCCCTCCACGCTGCCGACCCGGCGCGAGTCGACGTACGCCGGGTGGGTCTCGATCTCCGTCGGCTGCAACAACACCTGCACGTTCTGCATCGTGCCCTCCCTGCGCGGCAAGGAGAAGGACCGCCGCCCCGGCGACGTCCTCGCCGAGGTGCGCGCGCTCGCCGACGCCGGCGTGCTGGAGGTGACGCTGCTCGGGCAGAACGTCAACTCGTACGGCGTCGAGTTCGGCGACCGGTACGCCTTCGGCAAGCTGCTGCGCGCCTGCGGCGACATCGACGGGCTGGAGCGGGTGCGGTTCACCAGCCCGCACCCGAAGGACTTCACCGACGACGTGATCGCCGCGATGGCGGAGACGCCGAACGTCTGCCACTCGCTGCACATGCCGCTGCAGTCCGGCTCGGACGACGTGCTGCGGGCGATGCGCCGCTCGTACCGGTCGGAGAAGTACCTGGGGATCATCGAGAAGGTCCGGGCGGCGATGCCGGACGCGGCGATCACCACCGACATCATCGTCGGCTTCCCCGGCGAGACCGAGGCCGACTTCGCCCGCACGCTCGACGTGGTCCGGGAGGCGCGGTTCTCCTCGGCGTTCACGTTCCAGTACTCCAAGCGCCCCGGCACCCCGGCCGCCACGATGGACGGGCAGCTGCCCAAGCAGGTCGTGCAGGAGCGCTACGAGCGGCTGATCGCCTGCGTCGAGGAGATCACCTGGGCGGAGAACAAGAAGCTCGTCGGGGAGACCGTCGAGGTGCTGGTGGCGGTCGGCGAGGGCCGCAAGGACGAGCGCACCGGCCGGATGTCCGGCCGTGCCCGCGACGGCCGGCTCGTGCACTTCGCCACCGGTGAGCTGGCCGGGCAGATCCGCCCCGGCGACATCGTGCACACAGTCGTCACGTACGCCGCACCGCACCACCTGAACGCCGACGGCGCGCCGCTGGCGCATCGGCGTACCCGGGCCGGTGACGCGGCCGAGGCGGGACAGGTTCCGCGTACCCCCGGGGTGCTGCTCGGACTGCCGACGATCGGCGCGCCGGCCGCGGCACCCGCTCCCACCGGCGGCTGCGCCGCCCACTGACCGGATGCAAGGAAGGGCCCCCTTTTAACACTCGGTGTTAAAAGGGGGCCCTTCCTCTACCTCAGGCGTTAATAAGGGGCCCTTCCTTACATCAGCAGGCGGTGCCGTTGAGCTTGACCGTGGCGGGGGCGGCGGCGGTGCCGTTGGCGGTGAAGCCGACGGTGACCGACGCGCCCGGCGCCAACGACGACGCCCAGGCCGGCGCGGCCGCCGTCACAGTGGTGCCGGACTGCGTGACAGTGGCGTTCCAACCGCTCGCCAGCGTCACCCCGGACGGCCAGGTCCAGGTGGCCGACCACGGGTTCACCGCGGCGGTGCCGGTGTTCTTGACCGTCAGCTCACCCTGGAAGCCGCCCGCCCAGGAGTTGATCTGCTTGTAGGTGGCGGTGCAGCCACCGGTCACCGGAGGCGGCGGGGTGGTCGGCGCCGGTGACGTGTTCGGCGTGCCGGTCGGGGACGGGCTGGTGGTGCCGCCACCACCGGACGGCGGGATCAGGTACGGCGTGAGGATGTCCTGCTTCGGCTGGTTGATAGTGGTCCAGTCGTCGTTGGCGATGCCGCCGGTGTCACCGGAGTTCGGGTTCCACGACCAGTACGTGAACGACATGCCGTTCACGCCGGTACCGGTGTACGCCATCAGGTTCTGCAGCCAGATCTTGTCCTTGGGGTCCTGCAGCGTGGTGCCGAACTCGCCCATCATGATCGGCGCGATGTTCTGCTTGTACAGGTAACCCCAGTACTTGTCCCAGATGGCCGGCATGTTCGCCGGGTACGTCGGGTCGTCGAACCAGGCCTGCCGGTACACCGACGTGGCGTACTCGTGCGGCGAGTAGACCAGCCGGTTGGCCACGTTCAGCCGGACCGGGAACTGCCCGGCCTTGGACAGGTTGCCGCCCCACCAGCCGCAGTCCTCGTCGTTGCTGGGGTCGTTGTCCCAGACGTTCGACAGGCCGCCGCTCGGGCAGCTCACGCCCTCCACGAAGATCAGCCAGTTCGGCTGCACGCCGAGGATCGCGTTGCCGGCCCGCTCGGCGGCCAGCCGCCAGTCCCGCGCGGTGTCGCCGCAGCCCCAGCAGGCGCCGGTGGCGGCCGGGTTGGTGCCCTCGGCGTGCGGCTCGTTGTGCAGGTCCGCGCCGATCACTGTGGTGTTGCCGGCGTACCGCTGGGCCAGCATCTTCCAGTCGTTGATCCAGGTCGCCTCGGAGACGGTCGAGGTGTACCAGAGCGGCGACTGCCCGGCCGACGTGGGCCGGTGCCGGTCCAGGATGACCCGCATCCCCTTGCTGCCCGCGTAGTCGATGACCTTGTCGAGGATCTGCAGCGGGGAGAGCCCGATCAGGTCCGGGTTGACGAAGTCGTTGATGCCGGTGGCTGTCGCGCCGGACTTGAGCGCGTCGTTCGAGTACGGAATCCGCAGCGTGTTGTAGCCCAGCCGGGCCATGG
>NZ_JAGPXV010000429.1:0-5174 GCF_018070405.1 Micromonospora sp. D75 | reverse complement strand
GCGCGTCGTTGCGCTCCGGCACCGGGTACGAGGCGCGGGGCCGGCTCACCTTGTCCCGGGTCAGCTCCCGCCCCTCGGCGATCCACTTCTGCCGGCCGCCGTCGAGCAGCCGTACGTCCGGGTGACCGAAGAGGGTGAAGACCCAGAGGGCGTACGCGGCCCACCAGTTGAAGTTGTCGCCGTAGAAGACGACCGTGTCGTCCCGCCCGATGCCCTTGGCCGCGCACAGCTCGGCGAAGCTCGCGGCGTCCAGGTAGTCGCGGGTGACCTGGTCGTTGAGTTCGGTGTGCCAGTCGACCTTGACGGCGCCGGGGATGTGGCCGGTGTCGTAGAGGAGCACGTCCTCGTCGGACTCGACCACCACGAGCCCCTCGTCGCCCAGGTGCTCGGCCAGCCATTCGGTGGTGACCAGGCGCTGCGGGTCGGCGTACGACTGGAGATCAGGATGCGGATCGCTCGGCACAGGCATGATCCCCAAGGTACGCCGGATCGCGGGCCACGGATGTGACACCGGCCCCACCGCCTCGGAAAGGTGGTGGGGCCGGCGCGGTCAGGTGCTCAGCCCTCGGCCACCAGGAACGTCCAGACCTGCTCGGGCGAGCGGGTGCCGTCCGCGGTGACCCCGACGACAGTGAGCGTGTGCGTCCCACCCTCGGTGGGCGTCCAGCTCACCGTCGCCCGGCTGCCGGTCTCGACACGCTGCTCGACGCCGTCGTCGAACCGGTAGAGGAAGGCCACCGTCGTGGTGAGTTGCGACGTGAACCGGAACTCGCCCGGCTGGCCCGGACCGCCCATGGGCACGTCCGTCCGGTACGGGTCGGCGGTGACGGCGGGGCGCAGGTCCCGCACCCGGAAGGAGAAGGTCGCCGGCTCCGACACGGTGCCGTCCCCGCTCACGCTGCGCACGACCAGGTTGACCACGCCCGCCTCGGTCGGCGCCCAGGTGACAGACGCGGTGCCGTCGGCCTGCGCGGCCACCACCTGCTGGTCCTCGCCGGTGAACTGGTAGCGGTAGCTGACCGTGCCGGGCAGGCGGGGGGTGAAGGTGAAGACGCCCGGAATGCCCTGCCCACCGCTGGGGATGGGCAGGTAGACGGTGGCCGAGACCTTCGGCGCGGTCGGCAGGCTGAACTGCCGGCTGCTGGTGGCCTCCACACCGTCGGCCGTGACGCTGGTGACGGTGAGGGTGCGGGAGCCGCCCCGGGTCGCGGTGACGGTGATCGCGGCGGAGCCGTCCGCCGCCGCGTCCACCGTCTGCTCGGGGTCGCCGTCGAGGGCGTAGCGGTAGCGCACCACGCCGTCCATCTGCGGACGCAGCTGGAACGTGGCAGGCACCCCGATCTCACTCAGCCGTCCCTCCACGACCGGCGACACGTCCGAGGCGCGGAACGTGTACTCGGTGGTCGCCGAGGGGTTGCCGACCGCGTCGAGGCTCCACACCCGCAGGGTGTTCGGGCCGCTGTCCGGGGTGAGCGTGACGGTGGCCGTGCCGCCCGTCCGGTCCGCGTCGATCGTCTTCTCGACGCCGGAGTCCAGCGAGTAGCCGTACCGCACCACGTCGGCGGCGCCGTTGGCGGTGAAGGTGAACTCGCCGGGCAGAGCCGGGTACCACCCGTCGTCGTCGGGGAAGTCGGTCGACGTCACGACGGGCGGCGTGGCCGGCCCCCGGACGTCGAGGCGGAAGTAGCAGACCGGGCTCCACTCGCCGGTGGCCCGGCTGTCCGCCGCCCGCATCTGCCAGGCGTACGTCCGGTCGTGCTCGAACGGCGACGGATAGATGGTGTCGTAGCGGCCGACGGCCCGCTCGCCGTCGCGCGCGTAGTCGGTCTGCTCGATCCGCGCCTCCGGCTGGTCGACCGGCCAGGCCGCGAAGGAGACGGTGAGCTGGTCCGTGCCGCCGCTGTCGGTGCGGTCCCGGTCGTGCACCACTCCGGAGGGGACGGGGTAGCGGATCACCTGGTACGGCTCGGTGGTGGTGCACGCCGTGCCGGTCTCGCTCCGCAGGTCGGTCGGCACGCCGGGGCGGAAGTTGTAGTCGATCGAGATGCCGACCCTGCTGGCGTACTTCCGGGCCAGTGCCGGGTCCCGCTCGGCGTCGGCGGGCAGCCGCAGCGAGAGGGTCAGCGTCGACCGGCCCTCGGCGAGCGCCTGGCGCAGCCCGTCGACCGCGTCGAACTCCACCCGGGGCGCCGGGCAGACGGTCTGGTCGGTGAGCTGGCGGCTGTCGACCAGCCCCAGGTCGGCCGGGGGGTTCCGCCAGCTCGACCGGGCGGTGTAGGCGGCGGTACGCCGCAGCTCGACCACGGGACGTCTGGTGCAGTCGCCGCCTGCCGTCTCCTTCACGTCGAGGACTGCGGACTGGATGTCCGCTCCCCGGTAGCGGGAGATGTCGAACGTGAAGTAGGCGCGCGACGTGTGCGGGCGGCCTTTCCCGTCCTTCCACGTGCCGACCGGCACGTCCCCGGACCGGTCGATGTCGACCGTGGTGGGCGAGTGCGAGTCGGTCCAGGCCCACGAGGTGTTCGTCTCGTAGCGGATGTCGTACGCGGCTGCCGGCGCCGCGGTGGCGGCCACCGTTCCGGCCGCGACCACCATCGACAGCGCGGCGGCGAGCACGCCTCGCCGGGCGGTTCGACGTGGATTTCTGTCAGGCATGAGGGTCATCCCTCATCCACCTTTCCCCGATTTCGCCCCGTACTCGATCGACGGGGGTAGCGGATGCTATCCAGTGGGGCGGACATCGGGCGATCCCGATAAGCGGGCAACCGGACACATCGGACGAACGGCGGTGAAGGTCGAGCCGTGCGGCGGGGTCAGGCGCGGCGGTGCACCAGGCGGCCGGCGACCACTGTGGCCAGGCAGGCGCCGTCCGGGCCGAACACGGCGAGGTCGGCCCGCCCGCCGGTCACCAGTGCTGGCGGCCGCACGCCGGGCAGCACCGCCACGTCGTTGCGGGCCGCGGCAGCCCGCAGCGCCGGGTCGGCCACGTGCTCCTCGACCACCGCGGCGACGCCGAGCCGGAACAGCGCGTGCACCCGCTCGCGCGGCGTGGGCGCCGGGGGCAGCGGACCGTCGTGCACGAGCGCCGGCCCGAGCGTGCCGGCCCACCGCCGCACCCGCATCCCGGGGTACGCGCCGGGAAGCTCGTCCGTCGGCACGATCGCCTCGACCCGGTCACCGGCGACCACGACGGCCAGCCCCGCTCGGGGCGGGTCGTCGGCTGTCAGCCGCAGCAGGTCGGCGGCGTGGACGGTACGCACACTCAGTCGCGCTCGACCGGCCCGAGCACCGGCCGCTTGGCGGTGACGAAGTCGCCGGAGGACCGCCCGGTCAGCCGGCGCCTGATCCACGGCGCCAGGTGCTTGCCGGCCCAGCGCAGGTCGGCGGCGCGCGCGGCGAGCCACGGGCTGGGCGCCGGGTGCGGCGGGACCAGCAGCCACTCCTCGTCGCAGCCGACGCCGAGCGCGGTGAGCACCTGGGCGGCGACCCGGCGGTGGCCCGCCGCCGACAGGTGAATCCGGTCGGTGCTCCAGAGCAGCGGGTTGAGGTAGGTGTCGTCGGAGTACAGGTCGACCAGGATCGCGCCGTGCCGCTCGGCCACCTCGCCGACCACCCGGTTGAGCAGCGTCACGCGCGGGGCCATCAGCCGCTGGCCGGGCAGC
Organism: Micromonospora sp. D75; assembly: GCF_018070405.1. Lineage (NCBI taxonomy): Bacteria > Bacillati > Actinomycetota > Actinomycetes > Micromonosporales > Micromonosporaceae > Micromonospora > Micromonospora sp. D75. The sequence goes on along the minus strand of NZ_JAGPXV010000429.1, from coordinate 1,512 downwards.
CGTGACATCACGTCGGCGAACCGGAACAGCACCACGTCGCTGCCGCCGGAGCGCAGCCGCTGCACGACCGAGTCGAAGCGGGGGACGAACGCGTCCGGGTCGAAGGTGCGGCGCAGCACGTCGTTGCCGCCGGCCGCGAAGCTGATCAGGTCGGGCTTCATGGCCAGCGCGGACGGCACCTGCTCGGCCACCACGTTCGGGAACAGCCGGCCCCGGATGGCCAGGTTGGCGTAGCCGAAGTCGGGCCCGGCCTCGACGGCGAGACGGGTGGCGACCAGATCGGCCCAGCCCCGGTAGCTGCCGTCCGGATACGCGTCGTCCATGCCTTCGGTGAAGCTGTCGCCCACCGCCACGTAGCTGCGCCAGCGCACGGCGCCTCCCTCAGACGTCCCGGCAGAAGTGCGTCGCACAGTCTGTCACCGCGCGGGCCGCTCCCGCTGGCCCTGGACGCCGGACGTGGCGGATGTCTCGACGTCCTGTTCACGACAACCACCCCCCGGGGACAAAAGCCCCGACCCGTCCAGGCGGGGCAGAATCCGTCGTCCGGACCGGGGATGATGGCTGCCGTCATCCGGCCGCGCGAAACCGTCCGGCCGGTCCCGCATCCGGCACGAGCGAGGAACCACATGACGCAGGGGCACCCACCGGCGGCAGGTTGGCCACCGCCCGGCAACGCCGACCCCCGGTACGGCGGACCGCCGCCCCCCGGGCAGCAGTGGGCGCCCCCGGGCGCGCCGAAGTCCCGCCGTGGGCTCTGGATCGGGCTCGCGGCGGGCGCGCTCGCGCTGGCGGTCTGCGCCGGCACGGCGGTCGGCGTCGGGCTGGGCCTGCGCGGCGACGACGAGGACGGCCCGGCGCGGAAGGCGGCAGCCGGCGCGAACGGTGTCACCGTCACCGACGCCGAGCTGACCGCCCTGCTCGACCGGCACAGCAAGGCGCTGGCGGCGAAGGACCTGGACGGCTACCTGGCCGCGTTCGACCCGGCCCGCAAGGAACTGATCGCCGGGCAGACCCAGCTGTTCCGTAACCTGGGCAAGCTGCCGCTGTCGGTGGCCCGCTACGAGACGATCGAGAAGCAGGGCCGCGTCAGCGACGCCTTCGGGCAGGGCGTCACGTTCCAGCTCGACGTCTCCTTCGTGCACCAGTTGGACGGCTTCGACCTGGCGCCGGTCGCCGAGTGGTACCGCTGGACGGTCGTCCGCGCCGGCAAGGACGCGCCGATCCAGGTCACCGCCGTCACCGGCGCACCGGCCGGCGGCAACGGCGACTCGAAAACCGTCTACTACCCCGGGCCGTGGGACAAGTGGCGGGACATCCATGTCGAGCGGACCCCGTACGCCCTGATCATCACCGATGCGGCCCGGGCGGCCGTGGCGAGGCGGTACGCCCCGGCCGTCGACAAGGCGGTGACGAGCAACCTGGCCGTGTGGCGGGCCAACGCGCCGCCCGAGCCGGCGTCTGACAAGTTCGTCGTCACGCTCGCCGCCGGCAAGGGCGAGATGACCTCGCTCT
>NZ_JAGPXV010000428.1:0-5176 GCF_018070405.1 Micromonospora sp. D75 | reverse complement strand
GGATCACGGTGGACGAGCCGGTCACCCGGCTCGACGTCCGGCTGGTCAGCGGCCGGCTCAACGTGGTCGCCACGGACGGCCCGGCGCGGGTCGACGTCACCCGGATCGGCCGGCGGCCACTCCTGGTCGAGATGCGCGACGGCCGGCTGACCGTCCAGCACGAGCGGCCGACCCGGTGGCCGGGCGTGCTCTGGTCCTTCGGCGGCTTCCACCGCCGGTATCGCGCCGAGGTGTCGGTCGCCGTACCGGCCGAGGTCCTCGCCGACCTGCACCTGGTGGACGGCACGCTCGTCGCCTCCGGCCTGCGCGGGGACACCAGGGTCGACGTCACGTCCGGCGAGGTCACGCTGCGGGGGTTGCGGGGACGCACCAGCGCCAAGGTCATCTCCGGCCCGGTCGAGGCGCTCGGCATCGGCGGCGACCTCGACCTGGAGACGGTCTCCGGTGAGCTGATCCTCGCCGACAGCGCGCCCGAGCGGGTACGCGCCCACGCCGTCTCCGGCTCGATCACCTGCGACCTGGACAACCCGCGGGGCAGCGAGATCCGGCTCAGCGCCATCTCCGGCAGCATCACCGTACGGGTCCGCGAGGACAGCGACCTCACGGTGCACCTGCACACCACCGCCGGCAAGATCACCAGCGGCTTTCCGCAGGTGGACGGCGGGCAGCGGGGCTTCGGTTCGATCAAGGACAGCCACGGCGTGCTCGGCGGCGGTACGGGTAGGCTCTGGGCCTCCGCGACCTCCGGCAGCATCGCGCTGCTCGCCCGCCCGGTCGCGACCGCCGAGGACGTGGAGGAGCTGCCGTGACCGCCGTGTTCAGCCACGGCCGGCTCCGGCTCTACCTGCTGAAGCTGCTCGACGACGGCCCGAAGCACGGATACGAGCTGATCCGCCTGCTGGAGGACCGCTTCCTCGGCCTGTACGCGCCCAGCGCCGGCACCATCTACCCCCGTCTGCAACGGATGGAGGCGGAGGGCCTGGTCACGCACACCGCCGTGGGCGGCCGCAAGGTCTACGAGATCACCGAGGCGGGCCGCGCCGAACTGCGGCAGCGCGCCGACGAGCTGTCGACCCTGGAGGCCGACATCGGCGCCGCGGTCGAGGACCTGTCCGCGCTGGCCGGTGAGATCCACAACGAGGTACGCGGCTCGGTCCGCGACCTGAAGCGCGAACTGCGCGAGGTGGCCCGGCAGACCCGGCAGGGCGCGTGGACGGCCTCCGCCACGGCCCGGCCGGCGGGCGACGGGGGATCGGCCCGTCCGGACGACTCGCCGCTGCTCGTCGAGTTCGACAAGCGGCTGGCCGCGTTCACGGTCGAGGTCGGCGCGCTGGTACGGGCGCGGCGGCTCAGTGACAACCAGCTCCGGACCGCGATCCGGATGCTCGACGGAGCGGCCGAAGGGCTGCGGCGGCTGTTCCGCTGATCTCACAGGTTGTTTCCAGGGTCCACCCAGCGTGGCCGCAGCCGGAGCGCGGATGATGGGGCCCATGGCGGCTACCCAGACGGAGGCTCGACTGCTCGTGGTCGAGGACGATCCCAACATCCTCGAACTGCTCTCCGCGAGCCTGCGTTTCGCGGGCTTCGACGTGGCCACCGCGACCAGCGGCAGCGCCGCGCTGAACGCGGCCAAGGACCACCGGCCCGACCTGGTGGTGCTGGACGTGATGCTGCCCGACCTGGACGGCTTCGAGGTCATCCGGATGCTCCGCGAGGGCGGCACCCGTACCCCGGTGGTCTTCCTGACCGCGCGCGACGCCACCGACGACAAGATCCGCGGGCTCACCCTGGGCGGCGACGACTACGTCACCAAGCCGTTCAGCCTGGAGGAGCTGACCGCCCGGATCCGGGCCGTGCTGCGGCGCACCGCGACCGGCGACCAGACCCCGTCCCGGCTCACCTTCGCCGACCTGGAGCTGGACGAGGAGACGCACGAGGTGCACCGCGCCGGTCAGCGGGTGCAGCTCTCGCCGACCGAGTTCAAGCTGCTGCGCTACCTGATGCTCAACGCCAACCGGGTGCTCAGCAAGGCGCAGATCCTCGACCACGTCTGGAACTACGACTTCCGCGGTGACGACAACATCGTCGAGTCGTACATCTCGTATCTGCGCCGCAAGGTCGACAACACCCAGCCGCGGCTGATCCACACGCTCCGGGGAGTGGGTTACGTGCTACGCAAGCCGGCGGCGTGAACGTCGTCCACGACGCGAAGGGCAGGCTGCGCAGCGTCCCGCTCCGGCTGAAGCTCGTCGCCTCCGTCCTCGCGCTCGTGGCTGCGGCCCTGGTGGTGATCAGCGTGTCTACCGCCTATTTCCTGCGCAGCTATCTCGTCGGGCAGATCGATACCGAGCTGAGCGACTCGGTGAACCGGTTCGAGTCGATCCCGCCGACCGGTATCACGTTGCCCAGCGACTACCTCGTGGTGCTGACCAGCCGGGGCAGCGGAGAGGTCGACGGCGGAATCGCCTACGACACGGATCGGTTCCAGGAGCGGGACCTGCCGAGCTGGCCCACGGAGGTGAGCGGGTTCCGGAAACTGGAGGGAGATCCGTTCACCGTCCGGGCGCGCGACAGCTCGGTCCGCTGGCGGGTGCTCTACACCCAGTTGCCGAACGGGCAGATGGCGTTGATCGGGGAACATCTGACCGACGTCGACATGGCCGTTCGACAGCTCGTGTGGATCGACCTTCTGGTCGGGGGCGCGGTGCTGATCTCACTGGCGTCCGTCGGCGCCGGAATCGTCCGTACCAGCCTGAAGCCGCTGGTGGAGATAGAGCGTACGGCGGCCGCCATCGCCGGCGGCGACCTGACCCGGCGCGTGCCCGACCCGGAGATGGGACGGCCGTGCCCGACCTCGGAGCTGGGTCGCCTGTCCCGGGCGCTGAACGCGATGCTGGCGCAGATCGAGGCCGCGTTCACCGCGCGGGCGGCCTCCGAGGCGGCGGCGCGCAGCGCCGAGATGGGCGCGCGGGACGCGGCCGCGTACGCGCAGGCGTCGGAGGCGCGGGCCCGCCGGTCCGAGGAGCGGATGCGGCAGTTCATCGCCGACGCCTCGCACGAGCTGCGGACGCCGTTGACCACGATCCGGGGCTTCGCCGAGCTGTACCGGCAGGGCGCGGCGCGCGCGCCGGAGCAGACCGCCGACCTGCTGCGCCGCATCGAGGACGAGGCGGCCCGGATGGGGCTGCTGGTGGAGGACCTGCTGCTGCTGGCGCGGATGGACCGGGAACGGCCGATCGCGCTGGCCCCGGTCGAGCTGCCGGTGCTGGCGTCGGACGCGGTGGAGGCGGCCCGGGTGGTCGCCCCGGACCGGCGGATCGAGCTGGAGCGGGACCCGGGCGCGGGCCCGCTGGTGGTGCTCGGCGACGACGCCCGGCTGCGCCAGGTGATCGGCAACCTGATGACGAACGCGCTCACCCACACCCCGCCGGACGCCTCGGTGACGCTGCGGCTGCGGGCGGAGGCGGGCAACCTCGCCGTGGTGGAGGTGGCGGACACCGGTCCCGGCCTCACGCCGGAGCAGGCCGAGCGGGTCTTCGAACGGTTCTACCGGGTGGACGCCGCCCGTACCCGGCGGGCCGGCGGGCCGATCAGCACCGGCCTCGGCCTGGCCATCGTGGCCGCGCTCGTGGCCGCGCACCACGGCACCGTCGAGGTGGACAAGACCCCCGGTGGCGGGGCGACGTTCCGGGTGAAGCTGCCGCAGCTGCCCGAGGCGCCCGAGCCGGGCGAGTGACGTTCAGAAAACTTCCAGGCGGATTCCAGGCTGATGACAGTGCCACAGGGAAAGCTGGGGGCATGACCGACCACGAGACCGATCCGCAGCGGTCGCCGGCCCCCGCCGACGCCGAGCCGTCGCACCACACCGCCGAGCTGCCCCGCGTCGAGAGCGGGACGTCGGACTCCTCGAACACCTCGAACACACCGGCCGCCGCGCCGGTTCCGGCCGACTCCCCGGCCGCCGGAACCACGGCGCAGGCCGGAACCACGGCGCAGGCCGGAACCACGGCGCAGGCCGGAACCACGAACCCGGCCGCTCCGCCGGCCGGCCCGTACCCGCCGCAGGGTGGGACGCCGTACCAGGCCGCGGCGCAGCAGCAGCACCCCTGGTACGGGCAGCAGCACCAGCAGCACGGCTGGGCCCAGCAGCAGAGCGGCTCGGGCTACCAGTCGGCGCCGCACAGCGGCGGGCCGGTCCCGTCGTACCAGGCGCAGCCGTACCAGGGACAGCACGGGCAGCACGGGCAGCACGGCTACCAGCCGTACCAGGCCGGACAGCCGACCCCGCCGTGGGGCACGCCGCAGCCGGCGCGGCCCAGCCGGGCCGGGAAGATCGTCGGCGTGGGCGCGCTGGCGCTGGCGCTGATGTTCGGCTCGGGCGTGGCCGGTGGCGCGCTGGCGCTCGCGCTCGACGGGGACGGCCCGACCCGCACCTACTCCGCCGCCCCGATCATCAACAGCGCCGACCTGCCCAAGATCGCGGCGTCCGTCCAGGACAGCATCGTCACGATCATGACGGGCAGCGGTGAGGGATCCGGGGTGATCCTCAGCGCCGACGGGTTCGTGCTGACGAACAACCACGTGGTGGCCGGCGCCGGTGGCGACACCGTCCGGGTGGTCTTCGCCAACGGCAAGAGCGCGACCGCCAAGATCGTCGGGACCGACCCGAAGACCGACCTCGCGGTGGTCCAGGCCAGCGGGGTCAGCGACCTGAAGGCGGCGAAGTTCGGCGACAGCGACGCCATGCAGGTCGGTGACCAGGTGCTCGCCCTGGGCAGCCCGCTCGGCCTGCAGGGCTCGGTCACCGCCGGCATCCTCAGCGCCCGCGACCGCACCATCCAGGCGGGCAGCGGCCAGCAGAACCCGCAGCAGGGCGCCAGCTCGATCTCCGGCCTGCTGCAGACCGACGCCCCGATCAACCCGGGCAACTCCGGCGGCGCGCTCGTCGCCGCCGTCACTCCGGGCAGCCCCGCCGAGAAGGCCGGGCTCCAGCGCGGCGACGTGATCACCAAGTTCGGCGACAAGGTGATCAACGACTCGAACGATCTGGTCGGCGCGGTGCAGGCCGGCAAGGTCGGCGACCGGGTCGAGGTCGAGTACAAGCGAAACGGATCCGCCGAGACCGCAACCGTGACGCTCGCCGAGACGTCATAGTCCCCAAGACCTGCCTCCCTCC
>NZ_JAGPXV010000427.1:0-5183 GCF_018070405.1 Micromonospora sp. D75 | reverse complement strand
CTGGCTATGATGGGAGCGCTCCCGGCCCAGGGCGGCCCGTCACTCCGAGGAGAAACCTCATGTCGTTACTCACCCGACGGCGCCTGCTCCGCCGCGCCGCCCTGTCCGCGACCGCGGCCGGCGCGGCCCGGACCGGGCTCGCCGGCGCCACCGCGACGGCGACCGCCGCGTCGACAGTCGCGCTCGGCGGCTGCGACAGCCCGCCCGAGCGCGCCACCGACCCGGAGCAGGACCGCGGACTGCGCTTCCCGGACGGCTTCGGCTGGGGCGCGGCGACCTCGGCGTACCAGATCGAGGGGGCCGCCAAGGAGGACGGGCGGGGTGAGTCCGTCTGGGACACCTTCAGCCACACGCCGGGGCGCATCCGCAACGGCGACACCGGCGACGTCGCCGCCGACCACTACCACAGGTACGCGCAGGACCTCGACCTGATGCGCGACCTGGGACTGCGCAGCTACCGGTTCTCCATCTCCTGGCCCCGCATCCAGGCCGACGGCTCCGGCCGCCCCAACCAGCGCGGCCTCGACTTCTACCGCCGCCTCGTGGACGGGCTGCACGAGCGTGACATCGCGCCGATGGCCACGCTGTTCCACTGGGATCTACCCCAGGCCCTCCAGGACGCCGGCGGCTGGGAGAACCGGGACACCGCCGAGCGCTTCGCCGAGTACGCCGACGCGGTGTTCCACGCCCTCGGCGACCAGGTGCCGGTCTGGCTGACCGTCAACGAGCCGAAGACCGTGGTGCAGAACGGCTACATCTTCGGCCACCACGCCCCGGGCTTCCGGGACGAGGACGCGGCGTACCTGGTCGCCCACCACCTCCAGCTCGCCCACGGCCTCGCCGTGCGGGCGCTGCGCGCCTCCGGCCTCACCGGCCGGATCGGCCCCGCCCTCAACCTGCACCCCTGCTACCCCGCCGACGACAGCGCCGAGGCGGCCGCCGCGACCAAGCTCCACGACGGCTACGAGAACCGCCTCTACCTCGACTCGATCTTCAAGGGCGCGTACCCGCAGGACGTGCTGGACGACCGCGGCCCGGACAGCCGGATGGTCCGCGGCGTCCGCGACGGCGACCTGAAGATCATCTCCAGCCCGGTCGACCTGCTCGCCGTGCAGTACTACACGCCGATCTACGTCACCGGCGACGGCAGCACGGTCCGCAAGTGGCCCACCTCCGAGGCGGAGTGGCAGCAGATCTACCCCGAGGGCATGTACGACATCCTCACCCGGGTCACCCGGGACGACGGCCGGGTGCCGATCACCATCACCGAGAACGGCCTGCCCTGCCCCGACGTGCCCGGCGCGGACGGCAACGTCGACGACGCCGGGCGGGTCAGCTTCCTGCGCGACCACTTCGCCGCCGCCCACCGGGCCATCGGCGACGGGGTACCGCTGGAGAGCTACCACGTCTGGTCGCTGCTGGACAACTTCGAGTGGGCCGAGGGGTACGAGCAGCGCTGGGGCCTGGTCTACGTGGACTACGCGAGCCAGCGGCGGGTGCTCAAGCGCAGCGCCCACTGGTACCGCGACGTGATCCGCCGCAACGGGCTGTAGGCGGTGGCGGCCCGGCCGGCTGCGCAGCCGGCCGGGCCCCGCATCGGCGGATCAGCGCGGCAGCGCCTGCTGCAGCTCGGCGCGCAGCGCCGGGGTGAGCATCTCGCCGGCCTGCTTGGCCAGCCGCGCCATCTCGTAGCCGACCACGCCGATGTCGGCGTCCGCCCCGGCCAGCGTGGCCAGGATCGAGCCGTCCCGGATCTGCATCACCAGGAAATAGCCGCGCCCCATCTCGACCACTGTCTGCTTGACGACGTCGCCGTCGAACATCTGGGCCGCGCCCGCGGTGATGCTCATCAGGCCGGAGGTCACCGCGGCGAGCTTGTCCGCGTGGTCCCGGGGCAGATGCGCCGAGATCGCCACCAGGAGCCCGTCGGAGGACACCACCACCGCGTGCGCCACCCCGGGAACGCGCTCCGCGAACGCGTTCACCAGCCAGCTCAGGTCGCGTGCCTCCTGGCTCAACGTCGTCACTGTCGTCGTCCTCCTTCGTCGCGCGGCAGGTACATCTCGGTGGTCTCCTCGGCCTCGGCGCGCCGCACCCCGCTGTAGAGGCGCGACAGCATGCCGCCGACCGCCTCCGGGTCCGGCTCGTGCCGCATCACCGGGCGGTCGGCCACGGAGGCCGGGGCGAGCTGGGCCATCGGCACCCGTACCGGAAGTCCCCGCTCGTTGGTCCCTCCGGTCACCGGCGTCGGCGCCGGGGCGGGCGTCACACCCAGCGGCGACGCCGTCGGCCCCTGCCGGCTGAACCAGCCACCGCCGGCGGGTCCGGCGACAGCCGGGGTCAGGACGTCCTCGGCCCGGGCCGGCCGGGGGCGCGGCACGGCGCCGGCCGGCGCGGCGGGCGCCGGCGATCCGGACGTCGGCGCCTCCGGCCCGTCCCCGAGCGGACGGCCGGTCAGCGGCGACAGCGGCAGCGCCGCCGGCTGACCGGGCGCCGGACGCCATCCCGCCACCGGCAGCTCGGCCGTCGGCGCCGCGAGCGCCCCGGACGCCGCGACCGGACCGGTGGGCGTGCGGACGCTCCGGTCCACCCCCGGTACGGGCCGACCCGCCGACACCGGCCGGCCCGCCTCCGGCGCGGGCGCCTCGGCCAGCAGCTCGACCGGGATCCGCACCAGGGCGACCAGGCCCGCGCCGCCGGCCTGCAACCGCACCCGTACGCCGTTGCGGGCGCCGAGGTGGCTGACCACGAACAGACCCATCCGCTCCGAGGCCGACACGTCGGCGGCCGGCGGCTCGGCCAGCACCGCGTTCGCCTCGGCCAGCGCCGCCGGGCTCATGCCCAGCCCTTCGTCGACGACCCGCACCAGCGCGCCCCGGCCGTCCGGCTCGACGACGACCCGCACCGTGGTCTCCGGGCGGGAAAAGGAGGTGGCGTTCTCCAGCAGCTCCGCGAACAGGTGCACCAGGTCGCCCACCGCGTGCCCGACGACGTGCAGGTCCGTCCGGTTCTCGTGGCGTACCCGCTGGTACTGCTCGATCTCCGCGCTCGCGGCCAGCAGCACCGCGCCCAGACCCACCGGGCGGTTCCACCGCCGGGTCGACTCGCTGCCGGCGAGCACCAGCAGGCTCTCGTCGTTGCGGCGCATGCGGGCGGCGAGGTGGTCGAGCTTGAACAGATTCTCCAGCTGGTCCGGATCGCTCTCCTCGCGTTCGAGGTCGTCGAGCAGCTCCAGCTGACGCTCGACGAGCACCTGGCTGCGCCGGGCCAGGTTGACGAACATGGCGTTGACGTTGCGCCGCATCATCGCCTGCTCGACCGCCACGTCGACGGCGCTGCGGTGCACCGCGACGAACGCCTCGGCCAGCTCGCCGATCTCGTCCTGCGAGTCGATCACCGCGGGCGGCACGTCGATCGCACCGACCGGACGGTCCACAGTGCGCAGCCGTTCCAGCGTCAGCGGCAGATCCACCTGCGCGATCCGCAGCGCCTGGCCGCGCAGCTGCCGCATGCCGCGGGCCACCGACCGGCCGACCAGCAGCGAGATCGCCACCGCCACCAGCAGCACTGTGGCGATGCCACCGGCCACCAGCAGCGTGTCGCGCAGCTGCCGGGCGCTGGCGTCGTCGGCCCGGCGTACCGCGTCGTCGACGACCCCGCTCTCCATCTGGCGCAGCAACTCCTGCCGCTGCTCACTGGCCGACCACCACTGCTCCGCGTCGAGCAGCGCCGGCTTCGCGTCGCCGCCGCCGGGCAGGGTCCGCTCCTCCATCCGGGTGGCCGCGACGAAGGCAGGGTCGACCGAGGTCTGGTCGTAGCGGCGGATCTGGTCGGCGGTCGCCGCGACCCGGAACGCGCCGAGCGCGGTGAGCTGCTGGGCCCGCAGGTCGCTGAGCGTCACCTGGTCGTCGGCCTCGTACCGGCCGGAGCGGGCGGCGGCGTAGAGCTCCGCGCGGATCCGCGAGGACAACTCCTTGACCCGGGACAGCTGCACGTAGCGCAGCACCGCCTCGGTCAGCTCCTGCCGCCCGCCGCCGGGCGACGGCTCGGCCAGCAGGTTCAGCAGCGCCGCGACGGACCGGTGGTAGTTGCTGAGGACGGTGTCGCTGGACAGCACCGCCGGCGCCACCGCGGCGCGGATGTTGACGACCTGGTCGTACGCCTCCAGCGCCTCCGAGTAGGACACCCGCCAGGCCGCGTCGGCGTCGGCCAGCGGCGCGGCCGCGGTACGCAGGTCCGCCACCGCGCGGTCGGTGGCCGCCTGCAGCGGCTTCAGGGCGGCGACCGCGGCGTCCCGGTCGGCGCCGGTGCCGGCGCGGCGCAGCCCCGCCAGCTCCCCGGCGGTACGGTCCCGCTCGTGCTGGAGCCGGTCGACGGCCACGGCGATCTGCCGGCCGATGCCCACCTGCTCGGCGAAGGCGCTCAGCGTGGTGGTCTGCCCGACCAGCCCGCGCGTCTGGATGCCGGCCAGGACGAGGAACGCCAACGACGGAATCACCAGCACGGTGGCGAGCTTGGTGCCCATCCGCCAGTCCCGCAGCCGGAACCCGGAGCGCCGCCGGTGCGGCTGCGGGACCGCGCCACGAGCCGGGTCGGGACCTGCGCCCACACCTGCCTCCTCGTTCCACTCCACCACGTCGGGGAGCGGAGTCCATCCAACCAGGCCGGCGGTCCGTGTCAACGGCCGCCCGGACGGCACGAGCAGGCCGGTCAGCGCTTCGGACGGACCGTCACGCGTGCGAGGCGGTTTCGTCCGTCCGGCCGATGCCGCCGATGTGCGCCGCCTCGGGCAGACGTCCCAGCGCCACGAGCGCCGCGCCGGCCGCCCCGATCTCCGGGTTGCGCTGCCACCGCACCTCGCGCGGGGCGAGCGCGTCGGCGAACGCCGCGCGCCACCACGGCGAGGCGGTCAGCGCCCCGCCGCCGAGGACCACCTCCATCGGCTCGCCGACGCCGCCCTCCAGCAGGACCAGGTCGTCGGCGACGAGCCGGCACAGGCCACCCATCAGCCCGGCGAGGACGTCCACGGCGGTGGTGCCGAAGCTGAGCCCACGCAGCTCGCCCGAGCCCGCCGGGTCCGTGCCCGGCGGCCGGTCACCGCCCAGCCGCGGGTTGGCCCGCACCGAGCCGGTGGTCCGGCGCAGCGCCGCCTCGAGCGCCGCGCCCTCGGGCAGCCGCAGCTC
>NZ_JAGPXV010000426.1:0-5183 GCF_018070405.1 Micromonospora sp. D75 | reverse complement strand
TGGCGCGACATGCCGCTGACCAAGGCCGCCCAGACCGTCCAGGTCTCCGCCTACCCGGACCACTACGCCCAGTGGGAACAGCAGGCCGCCGACCTGGTCGCCGAGCACTGGAACAAGTAACAGACACACGTGAAAGGCCGGCACCCCGAGACGGGGTGCCGGCCTTTTCGCGTACCCGATGGGTCAGGCCGGGGGCAGGACGAACGTCCACGTGGTGGTGGTCGTGCTGGCCGCGGCGCCGGTGGCGGTGAGCCCGCCGTAGCTGCCGGTCGGCACGCTGCTCGCCGAGTCGGCGAGCAGGCCGGTCACCCGGCCGCCGCCGGTCTGCGAGCTGTTGCTGCGTACCGCCACGCCGGCCGGCGGGGTGAGCGCGGTGGAGGTGCTGTCGCCGTGCAGCCAGTACGACACGGCCCAGCTCTGCGCGGTGGTCACCGGCGCGTACGGGGTGATGCGGGTGGCGGTGCTCGCCGGGTCGGTGGCCCGGGTGAAGACCGGCGCGCCGGGCGCCACCCCCCGGTACGCGGCCAGCACCAGGTTGCCCTTCGCCTGACTGTCCAGCGTCACCCGGACGGCCGTGCCCGCGTCACCGGCGCCGGCTGTCTTCCACCAGGCGGTGGTGGTCGCGAAGCCGCCGTCGAGGCGGTCGAGCCTGCTCCAGCCGGTCACGCCGGTCGGCTCGCCGGTGCCGGTGTGCGTGTTCTGGCTGAGCAGGAGCAGCAGCATGTCACCTGCCTGCACGCCCGCCGGGACGGTCACGGTGTGGCTGGTCCAGTTGGCGTTCGCGGTGGCCTGGCCGACGAACGAGATCCGCTCCGGTACGGGCGCGACGGTCACCTCGACGGTCGCGGTGCCGGTGGCGCCCCGGTCGTCGGTGACGGTGAGCGTGACCGGGTAGGTGCCGGCCGCCGCGTACGTGTGGGACGTGGTCGGTACGGAGGCGGTGCCGGTGGTGTCCCCGTCGCCGAAGTTCCAGCTGTGGTCCTGGATCGCGCCGTCGGCGTCGGTGGAACCCGCGCCGGTGAACGTGCACACCAGCCCGGAGCAGGTGGGCGTCAACGCGGCCACCGGCGCCTGGTTCGCGGGGCCGCCCGATCCCTTCAGGATCTTCACGTAGTCGATGTCGCCGGCGAAGTAGTCGCAGGTGACCTTCGTACCGTCGCACTGGCTCTTGCCGCCGACGGACAGCGGCCAGGTGTTCGCGATGGTGCCGGTCGGCCCGTTGAGGCGGCTGGTCCGCACGCCGTCGACGTACATCTCCACGTACGCGGAGGTGCGGTTGCAGGTGATCGTGTGCCACTGGCCGTCGGAGATCGGCACGTCGGTGTAGCCGGTACGGGAGGCGCCGTCCGCGCCCCGGAACAGGCACTTCGGCTTGCCGTTCGGGGCCTCGAACTTCCAGTAGCCGCCGGCCGTGTTGCCCTGTCCCTTCTGGAGGATGTTGCCGAAGGAGTACGTGGTCCGGTAACGGATGGTCACCGAGAAGTCCCCGGCGTCCGGGTTGAAGTCGGTGGTGTGCGGCACCAGGTCGACGTGGCCCGGGACGTACTCCTTGTCGGTGGGTAGGTGCGTGGCGAAGCGGTGGCCGGTCGCCCCGGCGTAGAGCGCGCCGGTGACCACCTCACCGCCGATCGTGCCGTGGCGGCCGTTGCCGCTGTAGTCGGTCAGCACCGTCGACGACGACGCCGGCTCGTCCATGCTGTAGAACGCCACCGTCCGCGTCGCGGTGGCCTGCGCGGGCGCGGCCGATACCGTCACCCCGGCCGCCGCGACGACAGTCGCCACCCCTAATCGTGCGGCCGTCCGCCGCCACCGTCCCCGCTCGATCGTTGCCATGTGACCGCCTCCCTGCGCATCGGGCCTCACAGTGACACGCGCGATGGCAGCGGCAGAATAATCCGCACGGTGGACCTGGGAGACCGATGTAGCCGGTGCCGGCTGTCCGGTGGGAGACGACCGCCTGTCGACCGGCGGCGTGGTGACTCTCGGTGGGCGATACTGGGTTTGAACCAGTGACCTCTTCCGTGTCAAGGAAGCGCGCTCCCACTGCGCCAATCGCCCGGGCAATCGCGAGCGGACGACGGGATTCGAACCCGCGACCCTCACCTTGGCAAGGTGATGCGCTACCAGCTGCGCTACGTCCGCGTGCCGCCGGTTCGCGCCGGCGACGGGGTGAACTCTACCCGATGCCAAGATCGCCGTGCGGCAGACCCCCGCCGCGCCGGGTGGCCGTGTGGTTGCGCCGCTCACCGCCGGGGTACTGAGGCCGGTGACAGCACAACCATCCCCCCGAAGGAGGCTGTCGTGGGTATCGGTACGAGCATTTTCCTGATCGCGGTCGGCGCGATCCTCACGTTCGCGCTCAACGCCAGCGTCGGCGGGGTCGACCTCGACGTCGTCGGCTGGATCCTCATGGCGGCCGGCGTCCTCGGCCTGATCATGACCACGCTGGTCTGGGGCCGGCGCCGTCAGGTGGTCGCCACGACCGCCGACGAGCCGGTGGAGTACCGCCGGGTCGAGGAGCGCCGGGACGTCGCGCCGCCCATGTGATCGTGAGCGGGGCCGACGGAGCTGATCGGTCCCGGGACCGGACCGGCCGGATCGAACATCCGGCCGGTCCGGTCTGCTATGCCCGCTCGCCGTCGGTAGCGGCACCGTCGGTGGCGGCGCGCAGCCCGTACCAGCCGATCGCGGCCACCAGCGCCACCTGCGCCAGGTAGCTCGCGACGACCACCGCACGAGCGGCGTCCTGCGGCACCAGCACGAACGCCACCACGTAGACGAGCGCGGCGACGACCAGCGGACGCGGCATGGTCCGGCCGATCAGGATCCCGACGAGCGCCAGGACCATGCCGAGGACGATCGCCACCTGGCTGCCGAGGACGGCCGGGAGCAGCCCGTCCAGTTGGTCGTTGAACACGTCGAACAGCGCCCGTCCCTGCGCCTCCGGCACGACCGCCGGGTCGGCGGCGTAGGCGAACGGCAGCACCTCCGCGGTGATCGCCAGCGCGAACACCACGCCGCCGAGGCCGGCCAGGAAGGCACCCACCAGGTTCAGCACGCCCGCGCGGCCCCGGGCCAGCCCGACGATGAACACCGCCGCGGCGATCCAGGACACCGCGTACGCGGGCCCGCCCAGGTAGAGGTTCATCGGCCAGTACGCGGACCCCAGCTCACGTACGTCGTCGTAGTGGATCGCTCCGTCGAACGGCGGCTCCCACAACATGAAGACGGTCCGTCCGGCCAGGGACGCCAGGAGCAGGACGAAAAGGGCGACGAGCGCGGCACGGCGCAACTTCGGTACGGGCACGGTGAGAGCCTCCGTCGATTCAGGTGTCGCCCCACCGTGCCGAGGTACCGCCAGCGCGGGCATCGGCCTCAGCACCTATCTTCGGAAAATCCCTGCTCAATGCGACTGTCGGGCGTGCTCCAGCCAGATCCGCGCGGCCCGCACCCGACGGTTCGTGGCGCCGCCGGGCGTCAGGTCGAGCTTGACGAAGATCGCGCGCAGATGGGCGTCGACGGTCCGCTCGGAGACCACCAGCTGCGCGGCGATCCCCGCGTTGCTGGCGCCGTCGGCGAGCGCGGCGAGCACCTCCCGTTCACGCGCCGTCAGCCCGCCGACCGACACCGGGTCCGCGGCATCCACAACCGCCGTGGCCGGGGCCGCCGGCTCGATGACGTTCGTCGTCTCCGCCGCACCGCCTCCCGTCGTACCCTCTGCGCCGCCTCGCGGCGTCACCGGCGCTGTCGGCGCGGCGGTGAGCAGCGCCGCCAGCCGGCCGGTGCCGGCCCACGCCCCGCCGACGACGGCGACGGTCAGCGCCGACACGACCAGGGCGACCGAGGTCGGGCCGAGGGACGTCCCGGGAGCGGCCACGAGCGTGCCGACGCCGACCACCAGCAGGGCCGCGGCGGCCAGGCCCGCGCCGCGCACCACGGCGCCGACCCGGCGCGGCTCGGTGGCGCCGCGGGCGGCGGTGACCGCGCACGCGGCGGCGAACACCGCGGCCCCGGCCAGCGCCACCAGGAAGGCGACCGAGCCCAGCGACGGTTCGACGTCGCCGGGCGTGCGGGCGACGGCGAGCAGCAGGCAGAAGACGACTGTCAGCGGCGCGGCGGTGGTGGCCGCCGCGGCCACGCCGAGACGCGCCCGGACGGCGTGGTGCGACCCGAGAGCGGCCCGCCAGAGCGTCACCGGGAGCAGGAACAGCGCCACCGCTGCCAGCAGGGTGACGGCGGCGCCGCCCGGCGCGAGCGCGGTACGCCAGGACTCCGCGGCGATCGTCGGAACCCCCGCGAACGGCTCGGTCGCCGTGGTCAGCAGCGCGTTGACGAGCGTGGCCACGCCCAGGGTGAGGCCCACGAGCCGGTGCGTCCACGGGACGGCCTCGCCGGCGCGGACGGCGGCCGAGGCGGTCAGCTGAAGGAGTGCCAGCGGCGGGATCCACGCCGAGTTCCACGCCGCGACGGCCGGCCCGGCCCACGGGTGTCCGGCCGCGACGGCGGCCACCGCGACGACGGCGAGCGCCAGATACGCCAGCAGCGACGCGGCGAGCCCGGCCGCCAGCCGGCCGGCGGCACGGTGCCCCGACCGGCTGAGCCGGAGCGCGGCGAGCGCGGTGACCACGGCTGCCGTCGCGAGGGCCACGGCGCCGACCGGGTCGCTCGCGAAACCGCCGTGCCCGGCCGCGCCCAGGGCGGCGAGCGCCGCGACGCCGAGGGTCGCCGTGGCGGCGGTGAGGACGGCCAGGCTCCGCAGCGCGGGCACCGGGCGGACGACCGCCGTCATCCGTGGTGATCCCGTCGGGACGGGCGCCGGGGACAGCCGGTCGCCGTCCGCCGGCTCGGACGCGGGACAACGGCCACCAGCACATTCAACCCGGTCCCCCGCCCGAGGTCGATCCCGTGGCCGGTCAGTCGCGCATCAGCTCGTTCAGCTCGCCGAAGTCGAGCCCGCCGGCGAGCGCCTCGTACGTCCCGGCGCCGAGCACCTCCGCCGCCGCACGCCGGACCACCGCGTACGCCGTCTCGGCCAGCGCCGGGCCGAGGCTCACCCGGGCCACCCCGAGCCGCGCCAGCTCGGCCACCGGCGGCGCGCCCGGCCCGGCCAGCACGTTCAGCGGGGCCGGGATCGCCGCCGTCAGCGCGGCCACCGTCTCCGGCTCCACGGTTCCGGGTACGAA
>NZ_JAGPXV010000425.1:0-5188 GCF_018070405.1 Micromonospora sp. D75 | reverse complement strand
AGACCGCCCATGCACCCGGTCCGACAGCCAGTGCTCGCCGCCGGCCTCACCGCCTTGGCCACCGCCGCCACGCTCGGGCTCGCGCCGGGCGCCGCCGTCGCCGCCCCGGCGGCCTCTCCGAGCATCTCCGTCAACTGGTTCGGCACGGCCGACGGGCGGGCGCACACCGCCACCGTCGGCGGCCGGTTCGACTGCGGCGACGAGCGCGGCCTCGCCTACATCGAGGTGCACCTGGAGCAGCGGCGCGGCTCGGTCACCGGCTTCGGGTTCGGCGTGATCGGCGCGTGCACCGACGAGCGCACCGCCGGCACCTGGACCGCGACCATCCCCGCCGACCAGGGCAGGTTCCGCCCCGGCCCGGCCACGACGATCGCCCGCCTGGTGATCGAGCCCAACTCGATTACCGAAACCACCGAGCCCGTACGCCTGCGCCCCCGCTGCGCCCGCCCCTGACCGCCCTCCCCGTCTTCTCCCCCGCGATCTTGCACTTGGTGCCCCGAGGTTGTCGTTATTGCTCCTATTTGTCGGGCACCGAAGTGCAAGATCGCGAGGGAGAGAGGGCGAGGGCGGGGCAGGTTAGGGGGTCAGGGCGGCTCGGAGGGTGGTGAGGATGTGGGACGGGCGGCGGTACAGGTCGCGGTCGGTGAAGTAGCGCATCCGCCATCCGTTGGCGTCGAGCCAGTTGATCCGGTCGCGGTCGTACCGCATGTGCTCCCGGTCCAGGTGGGACAGACCGTCGTACTCCACTCCCACCCGCCGCTCCCGGTAGCCCAGGTCGATGCGGAAGCGGGGTATGCCGTACCGGTCGTGAACCCACATCTGCGGTTCAGGTGCCGGCAGCCCGTCATCGAGCAGCAGCAGCCGCAACTGGCTCTCCTGCCGGCACTCGGCCCGGCCGTCGGCTCGTGGCACGAGGTCACGCGCCTGCCGTACGCCACGAAGCGCTCGATGCAGAGGCAGCTCGGCCGCGAGGTCGTCGACCGTCACGGCGCCCGAGCGGAGCGCGGCGTCCAGCACGGGAAGGGCGTCCATCCGGCGTACGCCTCGGGCCAGGTCGATCGCGCACTGCGCGGCCGGCACGCACGGTAGGCCGCCGACGAACACCGGCCGGACCGGCAGGACCGAGTGATGGACGACGAGCCCCGGTAGCCGTGGCTTGGCGACCTCCGGCGGCAACTGCACGTGCACAGCGGATTCCCGAAGTACGCCGAAGCCGTGACGGCGTGCCGCACTCTGCATGGCGAGCATCGCGCCGTCGGGAAGACACAGCAGCAGTGCCCTCAGTTCGTCCTCGTCATCGCACGGCGTCGGCGCATAGACACCGCGTCGAACCCGGGTCAGCTCCTCCCGTTTGACCTGTGTGCGTACTCGCTTCACGGTGAGCACCCGCATCAGCTCCCGGGTCCGCCAAAGCTGCGTAGACATACGCAGACCATGCCGCCCTCACCCTTCCGAGGCCCCTCGTCCCACGCTTCCCCTGTGGACAACCCTGTCCTTGTGCACAACCCCCACACCACCCCGCCCTCGTGCTAGACCCCACCCACCCCCGCGCGATCTTGCAGTTGGTGCCCGTGGCACACCCGAAAGGACCGGAATGCCGGGGCCGAAAGTGCAAGATCAACGGGGAGAGGGAGGGGTGGGGGCGGGTTAGCGGGAGTCGAGGAGGGGCTGGGTGGGGTTCCACGGGGTTCCGCCGGCGGCGTCTCGGCGGCGGCGGGCTATCGCTGAGAGCGCCTCCAGCACCACCCGGTTGCCCAGGTACGCGGTGATGTCGGCGTGGTCGTACGGCGGGGCGACCTCGACCACGTCCAACCCGACCACCGGCAGCTCGTAACAGACCCGGCGGACCGCGTCGAGCAGCTGCCGGGACGTGAACCCGCCCGGCTCTGGCGTGCCGGTGCCGGGCGCCATGCCGGGGTCGACCACGTCCACGTCGACGGAGAGGAACACGCCCTCGCACTCGTCGGTCGCGATGCCGAACGCCTCGGTGAGGCAGGTGTCGAGGCCGCGCGCCACGATCTCGGTCATCTCGTACGAGCGCATTCGCTGCTCGGCCATCCACGCCAGCGTGTCCGGGCCGGGCCAGTAGCCGCGCAGCCCGATCTGGAGGAAGCGGTCGCCGCGTACCGCGCCGGACTCGATCAGCCGGCGCATCGGCTGGCCGTGGCCGTGCAGCGAGCCGAACTCGACGTCCCCGGTGTCGGCGTGCGCGTCGAAGTGCACCAGCGACACCCGGCCGAGCCCGTGGTGCCGGGCCACGCCTGTGGCGTCGGGCAGCGCGATGGAGTGGTCGCCGCCGAGGACCACCGGGATCGCCCCGGCGGCGGCGACCGCGTGCACGGCGGTCTCCAGCGCGGCGAGCGAACGCTCGATGTCGCCGCTGAACATCTCCACGTCGCCGGCGTCGTAGACGCACAGGTCCTTCAGCCCGTCCACGCGCAGCGCCAGCGACGGCCGGGAGCCGTCGTGCGGCAGGTAGCAGGCCTGCCGGATGGCGGACGGCCCGAACCGGGTGCCCGGCCGGTGCGAGGTGCCGCCGTCGAACGGCGCCCCGATGATCACCACGTCCGCGTCGGCGTACGTGACCGGCTCCTCGACCGTGCACGGCGGCACGCCGAGGAACGTGACGTCGGGGCCGTACATCGGGCCGTACCGGGTCATCGTTCCTCCATCCCCCACGGCGAACCGTAGCCGGTGAGCAGCTCCAGGAAGGGGGTCGGCGGGAACGCCTCGGGACCGAGCACGCCCGTGCCGGACCAGGCGCCGGTGGCGAGCAGCTCCAGCGCGACGACCGGGTTGACGGCGGTCTGCCAGACCACCGCCTGGTGGCCGTACTCGGCCATCGACCACTCGTTGTCGACCACGTGGTACAGGTAGACCCGGCGCGGCCGCCCGTCCGGGCCGGTGCCGGTGACGTACGTGCCGGCGCAGGTCTTGCCGCTCATCCGGTCGCCGAGCGTGGCCGGGTCGGGCAGCGCGGCGGCCACCAGGTCGCGCGGCGACACGTCGACGCCGCGTACGCGCACCGGCTCGGTCGAGTCGAGCCCGAGCTTGTGCAGCGTGCGCAGCACCTCGATAAACTCGGCGCCGAGGCCGTACTTGAAGGTGACCCGCTTCGCCTGGACCCAGCGCGGGATGAGCAGCACCTCCTCGTGCTCGACGTTGACGCACTCGACCGGGCCGATCCCGGCCGGGAAGTCGAAGACCTCCGGCTCGCTGAACGGTTCGGTGGTGAACCAGCCGCGCCCGGCCTCCCAGATCACCGGCGGGTTGAGGCACTCCTCGATGGTGGTCCAGATGGAGAACGAGGGCGCGAAGTCGTAGCCGGCGACCGTCAGGTTCGCGCCGTCGCGTACCCCGATCTCGTCGATCTCGGCGAAGAGTTCGTCGGCGGCGTAGCGGGCGAAGACGTCGGACAGGCCCGGTTCGACGCCGATGCCGCAGAGCGCGAGCCGCCCCGCGGCGGCCCATTGCTCCGCGACGGCGAACTGCTCGTCGCCGAGCTTGACCCCGGTCTGGGCGTAGGGACGCTCGGGGTGCGGCCGGGACAGCGACATCGCCATGTCCAGGTAGTCGGCCCCGGCGGCGAACGCGCCGTCGAAGATCGGCATGACGAAACGCGGGTCGACCGCGTTCAGGACGTGCGTGATCCGGTGTTCCCGGCACAGCGCGGCCACCGCGTCGGCGGAGGACGCGTCCACAGTGGCGGCGACGAACCGGTCGCCGTGCCCGGCGACGGCCCGCGCCGCACGCGCCGGGTCGTGGTCGGCGACCACCATGATCTCGAAGAAGGTACGGCGGGCGGCGATGGATACGGCTGCGGAGCCGACGCCACCGGCGCCGACGAGGAGGATACGCATCAGGAGTCGAACCCCAGTCCAAGACGGTCGAGAGTACGGAGCCAGAGGTTGCGCCGTCCGTCGCGCGCGTCGGCGCGGGCGAGCGACCAGCGGGTGAGGTTGATGCCCACGGACCGGACCGGTTCCGGCGGGAACGGCAGCGGCTTGCGGCGCACCAGGTCGAGCCGGGTCAGCGGGGTGTCGGTGCCGGAGAGCAGGTCGAGCGTCACGCGGGCGCCGAATCGCGTCGCGCCCACGCCGAGCCCGGTGAACCCGGCCGCGTACGCCAGGCGTCCGGAGTACGCGGTGCCGAAGAACGCGCAGAACCGGGTGCAGGTGTCGATCACGCCACCCCAGCGGTGACTGAAGCGCACATCGGCGAGCTGCGGGAACGTCGTGAAGAAGTGCGAGGCGAGCGTGGTGAAGGTGGCCTCGCGCTGCTCCAGCGCGGGCGCCACCCGGTTGCCGTAGTGGTAGATCGCGTCGTAGCCGCCGAACAGGATCCGGTTGTCGGCGGTGAGCCGGTAGTAGTGGAACTGGTTGCCGGTGTCGGCGAGCCCCTGCCGGTGCCGCCAGCCGATCGCGTCGCGCTGCGCCCCGGTCAGCGGCTCGGTCATCAGCGCGTAGTCGTAGACCGGCACGATCCAGGAGCGCAGCCGGCGCAGCAGCGGCGGGAACGCGTTCGTGGCCAGCACGACCTGCCGCGCCCGTACCGCGCCGGGCGCCGCGTCCGCGCCGCCCGCCGTGCTGGCGAGCAGCGCCGCGCCGTCGCCGGCCAGGCTGGTGACGCGGGTGCGCTCGTGCACGCGTACGCCCAGGTCGAGCGCGGCGCGGCGCAGTCCCCAGGCGAGCTTCGCCGGGTCGAGCAGGGCGACCCGGTCGGCGTCCCACATCCCGCCCAGGTACGTCGGCGACGCCACCTCGGCGCGTACCTCGTCGCGGTCGAGCAGCCGCACGTCGTGGCCGTACCGGCGGGCCAGCTCGGCGTCCGCGGCGAGCCCGTCGAGCTGGTACGGCTCGAACGCCACCGCCAGCTCACCGGTGCGGTCGAAGTCGCAGTCGATGTCGTACTTCGCCACTGTGGCGGCGATGGCGTCCAGGTTCTCCCGGCCCAGCCGTTCCAGCTCGCCGATCTCGCCGGGGAACCGATCGACGCCGTTGACGAGCCCGTGGGTCAGCGAGGCGGCGCAGAACCCGCCGTTGCGCCCGGACGCCGCCCAGCCGCACGTGCCCGCGTCGACGAGCAGGACGTCGCGGTCCGGGTCGGCCTCCTTTGCGAGCAGCGCGGTCCACAGTCCGGCGTACCCGCCGCCGACCACGAGCAGGTCGGCGGTGTGCGAGCCGGACAG
>NZ_JAGPXV010000424.1:0-5208 GCF_018070405.1 Micromonospora sp. D75 | reverse complement strand
CCACCGCCCACTCCTCCTGCAGCCCGTGCACGTAGTGGAAGTCGGCCGGGAACTCCTGCAGGAACGGCTCCTCGGTCGAGCCAGGGTTGCCGAAGACCGTGGTCAGCCCGAGCGCGCGCAGCAGGTCGTAGGTCGCCTCCCGCACCGTCGCCATCGCCGGCTGCCTCCGTCCTCCACGCGGATGCCGGAGACGGCCCGGTGCCCGGTCCCCCGACCAGCCGAATCTATCGGGCCGAGGCCGACTTTTCGGGCGCTTCCCGCGCTCAGGGCAGCGGGAACGGCAGCTTGATCCCGTCCAGCGCGTGCCCGCACCCGCACTCCCGCTCGGCGGGCAGCGCCGCGACGGCGTCCAGCAGCAGCCCGCGCAGCCGGTCGGTGTTCTCCGCGAAGACCCGGAACACCTCCTCGTGGGTGACCGACTCGCCCGCCTCGACGCCCGCGTCCAGGTCCGTGACCAGCGCGATCGACGTGTAGCAGAGGGCCAGCTCACGGGCCAGCACCGCCTCCGGGTGGCCGGTCATGTTGACGATCGTGCCGCCCATCGAGGCGAACCAGCGCGACTCCGCCCGGGTCGAGAAGCGCGGACCCTCGACCACCACGACGGTCCCGCCGTCCACCGCCGGCACGCCCCGCCCGGCCGCCGTGTCGAGCAGCGTGCGCCGTCCCACCGGGCAGTACGGATCGGCGAACGACACGTGCACCGCGCCCCGGTCGTAGTACGTCTGCACGCGCCCGCTGGTGCGGTCGATCAACTGGTCCGGCACCACGAACGTGCCCGGACCCAGCTCCGGCCGCAGGCCGCCCACCGCGCAGGGCGCCAGCACCTGGCGTACCCCCAGCGACCGCAGCGCCCACAGGTTCGCCCGGTAGGGGATCAGGTGCGGCGGGTAGCGGTGATCACGCCCGTGGCGGGGCAGGAACGCCACCCGGCGACCGCCCACCTCGGCGACGGTGATCGGGCCCGACGGCTCGCCGTACGGGGTGTCCACCACGTGCTCCACCCCGTCGAGCAGGGCGTAGAGACCCGACCCGCCGATCACCGCCAGTTCGGCCTGCGCCGCCATCCGACCCTCCCTCGATCCGTCGTGATCACCCGCCGTCAGACCTTAACCAGCGGGCCGGACGCAGGCTATGGTGCGTGACATGGCGTTGACAGGATGGACGGTCGACGGCCTCGGGCCCGTACGGGCGCACGGCTGACGGGTGTCGGACATGCAGAGTGAGGGGCAGGCGATCGGTGGCCGAGCCATGGAGTCGATGACCGGACGACTGCTGGTCGCGACACCAGGGCTCAAGGATCCGAACTTCGACCGTACGGTCGTGCTGCTCGTCGCCCACGAACCCGGCGGCGCCCTCGGGGTGGTGCTGAACCGCGCCACCGAGGTCTCGGTGGCCGACGTGCTCGGCGACTGGAGCGACCTGGCCCGCGACCCGGCCGTGCTGTTCGAGGGTGGCCCGGTGCAGCCCGACTCCGCCATCTGCCTGGCCCGGATGCGGCACCCCGTCCGGCCGGTCAAGGGCTTCCACCGCGTCTCCGGCGCGGTCGGCACCATCGACCTCTCCGTCGACCCGGAGAAGCTGCGCGAGGCGGTCGGTGGGATCCGGGTGTTCGCCGGCTACTCCGGCTGGGGCGCCGGACAGGTCGAGCGCGAGATCGAGGAGGGCTCCTGGTTCGTGCTCGACGCGCTGCCCGGTGACGCCTTCGTCGACCGGCCGGATGATCTCTGGCCGATGGTGCTGCGCCGGCAGGGCGGCATGATGGCGGCGGTGGCCCACTTCCCGCCGGATGTGGCACTGAACTGACCCCCTCGGTGGGGGACCCCCGCGAGATGACCATGCGGGGCGGCGTGTGTATAGTTCTTCCCGTGCCCGGGCGACCGGGGACGATCGCAAGGGGCCGTGGCGCAGCTGGTAGCGCACCACACTGGCAGTGTGGGGGTCAGGGGTTCGAGTCCCCTCGGCTCCACCTTGTGCTTGTGCAGGTCAAGCGGCATTTCTCGTCGAGAAATGCCGCTTTTGACTTTTTGGTTACAGCTGTGCCCCCGTGCTCCCATTCGGGCGACAAGATCGGCACCAGGTCCGGACCCCAGGCGCGAGGAGGCTGAACGAGGCGATCGACGAGCGGTTCGCGTCGGCGCCGAGACGACGGGCCGAGTGCAGGTCGAACGGTTCAGGATCAGCCGCTCGTTCGCCGCCATGAGGTTGACTGTGGACTACACGTTCGAGGGCGTGCGGTACCGGGAGCGGTTCTCCAGCGAACTCGACGAGAGTGGGTTCCGCGTAGGGGAGTTACTCGACGTGCGCGTCGACAGGACTGATCCGACCCGGGCTGCCACGCCCGACGGGTACGCGACGGAGGACCTGCTCCTGCAGGTGCCGATCATCCTGGAAGTGCTCGGTGCCCTCATGATCGTGATCTCGCTCGCGCTGATCAGAACGGGCCCCCGGCGATTAGGTGGGCTGGCGGGACCCGTCTGCCGCCCCGGCCCCGGGCAGGTCCGCGCGGAGCCGTTGACTCATGGATGGTCAAAGGGCGGTAGGCCGCGCGCCTCTGCGTCCTTCGACGGATCCTGCCAGTCACTCAACGAGCCCCGAGTCGTCTCGCCGAGCGCGTCCGAGCGCACCGCGGCTCCACCGGAGCGGAACCCCCATGTGAGGGAAAGACCCTCCCAGGGATGTTTGTTGTTTTCCGGCCTTTCGTTGCAGGCATAGTGGATGTGTGCAGATGCATGTTCGGCGGCGGCGCAACACAGTCGCCCTTGCCCGCTTCGCCAGCCGATCGGACGGCACGCGCTCCCTGCCCGGCGAGAGTGCCGCCGAGCTGAACGAACAGCGGGAACAGCGCGGGCAGAACGGGAGTGCGTCATCCGTCGATGCGCCGTACCGGCCGACGCCCTGACGAGGACGGCCCGAAAGTCGGATCATGGTGTGACACCTTCCGGGGTGATCATGAGCATCCGCCCGTGATCCAACCGTGAGGGAGAGCACCGTGAACGACGCCATCCGCATCCGCCAGGCCGGTCCGGACGATGCGGCTGCGGTCGACGCCCTGGTCCGGGAGATCGCGGCCCACGAGGGGGAGAGCGAGCACGTCGGCGCGACCCCCGACCGGTGGCGCGAGGTGCTCGGCCGCGCCGACGTGACGGTCCTGCTTGCCGAGCGGGACGGTGAGACGCTCGGCTACGTCTCCGCGCAGCGGCGGCTGCACATGTGGAGCGGTGAGGACATCCTCGCGCTCGACGATCTGTTCGTCCGCGCCGAGGCCCGCGACGGTGGCGTGGGCCGGCGGCTGATGACCGCGCTGGCCGAGCGGGCCGCCGCCGAGCGGCTGGTCATCCGCTGGGAGGTGAAGCCGGAGAACGAGGCGGCGCAGCGCTTCTACCGCCGGCTCGGCGGGACGCTGTTCCCGAAGGTGGTCGTCCGCTGGCTGCCGGAGAGCTACCTGCCGCTGATCGAGGACAAGGCGTAGCGGCTCAACCGGACGCGCGGCCCGCGAGCACCAGCGCCCAGCACAACGCGCCGAACCCCGCAGTGCTCGCCACCGCCCGGACCACGTTCCAGGTGACCCAGGCGGACTCGAAGCGCTCCCGTGCCGCACCGAGATCGGCGGAACCGGCCGCCGCGAGCGCGTCGTTCAGCGGCACGTTCACCGCCACCGTGACGACGAACATCACCAGGTAGAGAGCAAGCCCGGCGACGATCCACGGCAGCGCCGGCCGGACCGCCCCGCGCCACGCCAGCACCGCCGCGAGCGCGGCCAGCACCGGCGTACCCAGGAAGGCCAGCAGGAACCAGCCGTTGACGATGGTGACGTTGATGCGCTGCATGACGTCCACGAACGTGCGGTCGTCCGCGCCGCGCAGCGCCGGCATCACCGCGTACGCGAACGCGGCGAACAGGCCCGCCATCAGCCCGGCCCCGACTGTGGCGCCGACCAGCGTCAGGTGTTGTACGAGTCGCATGTGTCCATCGAACCGCCGCGCGGTGAGACGGCCCATGGCCAGGACGCGCGATCCTGTGTTCAATCGTCTCGTGGACGCCGTCTCCGGCCTGCTCGACGGTCCCCGGGCGCGGGGCGCCTTCCTGCTGCGCTCGATCCTCACCCCGCCCTGGTCGATGCTGATCCGGGACGAGGCGCCGCTCACGCTGGTCGCCGTGGTGCGGGGGGACGCCTGGATCGTGCCCGAGGAGGGGGAGGCCGCGCGGCTCGGCGATGGTGACGTGGCGATCGTGCGTGGCCCGGCCCCGTACACGGTGGCGGACGACCCGGCCACGGCGCCGCAGGTGGTAGTGCACCCGGGGCAGCGCTGCACCACGCCGGACGGGCGCGAGCTGTTCGCGATGACGCGGTGGGGCGTACGCACCTGGGGCAACGGACCGGACGGCCGGACCGTGCTGCTCACCGGCACGTACCCGGTGCGGGGCACTGTCGGGCGGCGGCTGCTCGACACGCTGCCGCCGCTGGCGGTGGTCCGCCGCGAGTCCTGGGACTCTCCGCTCGTGCCGTTGCTGGCCGACGAGATCGTCAAGGACGACCCCGGCCAGGATGCGGTGCTGGACCGCCTGCTGGACCTGCTGCTCATCGCCGCGCTGCGGGAGTGGTTCGCACGGCCCGGGGCTGCCGCGCCCGGCTGGTACCGGGCGTACGCGGACCCGGTGGTCGGCCGCGCGCTGCGGATGCTGCACCACGACCCGGCCCGGCAGTGGACGGTGGCGTCGCTGGCCGCCGAGGTCGGGTTGTCGCGTGCGGCGCTGGCCCGGCGGTTCACCGCCCTGGTGGGCGAGCCGCCCATGGCGTACCTGACGGGCTGGCGGCTGGCGCTCGCGGCCGACCTGCTCCGCGAGCCCGGCGCCACTGTCGGCGCGGTGGCCCGCCGGGTCGGCTACGGCAGCTCGTTCGCGCTGAGCACCGCGTTCAAACGCCGGTACGGCACGAGCCCTCGTCGGCACGTCGACGGGGCTAGATTGACCGGATGACTGTCGACCTGTTCGCCGGCGTCCCGATCCACGACATCGCCGTGTCGACGGCCTGGTACGAGCGGCTGCTCGGCGCCCCGCCGCAGTTCCTGCCCAACGACCACGAGGCGGTGTGGGAGCTGGCCGAGCACCGCTACCTCTACATCGAGGTGCGGCCCGACCACGCCGGTCACGCCATGCAGACTGTCTTCGTCGAGGACTTCGACTCCCGTCTCGCGGCGATAGCCGCCC
>NZ_JAGPXV010000423.1:0-5231 GCF_018070405.1 Micromonospora sp. D75 | reverse complement strand
GTACGGGCTGCGTGTGCCCGCCGGCCTGTTCGACGCGCCCGCGGCGGCGCTGGGCCAGTCGTACGGGGAGATGGCCGCCGAGCTGATCCCCGCCGTCGTGCCGCCGGAGGAGCCGGTGGACCTGCTCGTGCTGGCGTTCGCCGTGCACGACATGCTGCCCGGGCGGGCCACCGCGGCGTACCTCAGTCACGTCTGCCCGGGCACGCCGATGTCGTTCGCGCTCTGCGACCAGGGTTCGGCGGCGGCGTTCACCGGGCTGCGGATCGCCCGCGCGTACGGGTGCCGCCGCGCCCTGCTGCTCACCGTCGAGCAGGCGGTGCTGCCGTACGACGCGGCGGTGCCCGTACCGGCGCGCCACCGGGCCGTGGCCATGCTCTACGACGCGCTCGCCGACGACGGCGCGCACCGCGACGGCGACAGCGATGGTGCGGCCGGCGGTCCCGAGCTGATCGGGCTCGGCGGCGGCGCGCGGGTGACCGCGCTGCGCCAGCACGTGGACGTCGACGCCGGCGACGTGGCCGCGCTCGCGGCGGCCGAGGTGGGCGAGCTGACGGCCGGACGTACCGATGTCGCGGTCGTGCTCGGCGCGGACCTGGCCGCCGTGTGGCCCGGCCACGGCGGCGCCGCGGTGACGACCGGGCCGCGCAGGCAGCCGTCCACCGGGGTCTGGTGGGCGCTGCTGGACCGTCTCGCCGGGGACGCGGCGCGGCCCCGGCCGGTGGTGGTGGCCGACTACGAGCCCGGCCTGAACTACCTGAGCGTGGTCGCGCTGGCGCCGGCCGGCCGGTCAGAGCCCGTCGGCGAGCGCCGCGCGGACGAACGCGAGCAGCCGCTCGTTCGCCTCCGGGGAACCGACGGTGATCCGGACCCCGGCACCGGGTAGCGCCATGACCAGGATGCCGGCCTCCCGGGCCCGGTCGGCGAACGGCACGGCCCGCTCTCCCAGCGGTAGCCACACGAAGTTGGCCTCGCTGGGCGCCACGGTGAGCCCGAGGCCGCGCAGCGCGCCGACCAGGCGGGTACGCTCCGCCACCAGCTCCGTGCACCGCCGGGTCAGCTCCGCATCCACCTCCGGCGTCAGGCTCGCCACCGCCGCCGCCTGGGCGAGCGCGGAGGGGAAGAACACCGCCCCGGTGAGCGCGGCGGCCCGGGTGAGCCGGGGCGGCACGACGGCGTACCCGACGCGCAGCGCGGCCAGCCCGTACGCCTTGGAGAACGTGCGCAGCACGCAGACGTTGCCGTACGCCCGGTACAGGTCCATCCCGTCCGGCGAGCGCGGGTCGGTGACGAACTCGCGGTACGCCTCGTCCACGATGACCGGCACGTCGGCCGGGATCCGGTCCAGGAACGCCTCGACGTCGTCGCGGCGCAGCGCCGCCCCGGTCGGGTTGTTCGGGTTGCACAGCAGCACGCAGCGGGTCCGCTCGGTCACCGCGTCCGCCATCGCCGGCAGGTCGTGGCCGTACCCGTCCATCGGCACCGGCACGGCGCGGGCCCCGGCGTTGCCGATGATCAGCGGGTAGCCCTCGAACGACAGGGCCGGGTGGACGACGTCCGGCCGGGGCCCGAGGGACTGCACGAGGTGCTGGCACAGTCCGGCCGAGCCGGGGCCGACGAGGATCGCCTCCGGTCCCACGCCGAGCCGCCGCGACAGCGCGGCCACGAGCGCCGCCGACGTGCGGTCCGGGTAGCGCTGCAGCGCCGCGGCGGCGTCGGCGACCACCCGCCGCACCCCCGGCAGCGGCGGGTAGGGGGTCTCGTTCATGGACAGGTCGGCCGGCGGGTGCGTCCCGACGGCGGTGCCAGGCGTCATGGTCGCTCACTTTCCGACGGGACCGGCGGGGTGTGCGCTCGCCGGTCGGCCAGGAGCCCGAGCTGGTACAGCCGGTCGACCGCGGACAGCGGCCGGACGTCGGTGCCGGAGAGGTTGCCGGCGGTCAGCCCGAGCAGGCGGGGGTTGGCGGCGGTGCGGCGCATCATCCGCGCGCCGAGCAGCTTAGGCAGCCCGGACACCGCGGTGATCATGCGGGAGGCGTTGTGGCTGACCGTCGCGACGTGGTCCAGGCGGGGCCGCCGCGCCGCCTCGAAGGCGAGCAGCGCCCGGTCCACCGCCGCCGGTTCCGGCGCGCCGCCCTCGGCCGCCAGGCAGGCGGCGAGCGTCTCGGCGTCACCGAGGGAGCTGTTGACGCCCTGCGCCGCCATCGGGTGCACCGCGTGGGCGGCCTCGCCGGCGAGCGCGAGCCCCGGCACGGCCAGGCGCGCGCTGCGCAGCCGGTAGACCGCGAGCAGTTGGCGCCGGTCCAGGCTCGCGCGCAGCGCCGCGCCCAGCGGCCGGATCGCCGGCACGTCGGCGAGCAGCCGGTCGCACCACGCGCCCAGGTCGACGCGCCCCCGGAACTCGTCCGGCGTCACCTGCGCGTACAGGCGGCACCGCCCGCCCGGCAGCGGGTAGACCAGGCAGAGTCCCCGGCCGGTGCGGTAGGCGGACACCTCCTCGGCCACGTCGGCGCCGGCCACGTCGAAGGCGACCAGGCCGTGCGGGTACTCCTGGCGCCGCACCGCGATCCCGGCGCCGCGGCGCAGCGGCGACGACATGCCGTCGGCGGCGACCATCAGCGGCGCGTGGATCTCCTGCTCGGCGCCGTCGGCGACGAACCGGACGCCGCCGATGCGCCCGTCGCTGTCGCGCAGGACGCCCGTGACCCGCGCTCCCCACCGGATGCGCGCTCCGGAGGGCAGCCGGTCGGTGAGCACGCGGCGCAGGTCGCCGTAGTCGGCGCAGAGGATCTGCCGGTACGCGCCGGGCAGCCCGGCGTAGTCCAGGCAGAGCAACGGCTCGCCGGCCGGGTCACGGATGGCCAGCCGCCCGACCGGGCGCGCGCCGGTGGCCCGCAGCGCGTCCAGCAGACCCCAGGAGTCGAGGATGCGTACCGTCTCGGGCTGCAGGATCTCGCCCTTGGCGATCGACGCCGGGGTGCGCTGCCGGTCCAGCACCAGCACCCGCAGGCCGAGCGCGCCGAGCGCGCGCGCGCAGGCCAGGCCGCCGGCGCCCGCGCCGGCCACCACCACGTCGGGGGTCATCGGGTCACCGCCGGCGGCGCCACGTCCGGCCGCGCGGCGGCGGCCCGGCGGTACTCGCCGAGCGCCCGCAGCGCGAGCGCCTGGGTGATCACGGCGTTGGGATAGCGCATGTGGTGGCGGATGTAGTTGCACACCCGGGCCGCCGGCCAGCTCCCGTCCGGTCCGGCGGCGGCGACCAGCCGGGCCACGCCCCGGTCCACCGCCCCGGTGGCGTCCGGGTCGCCGGTGGCGAGCAGGCCCTGGACGGCCCAGGACGTCTCCTCGACCGAGCCCGCCGTGCCGTCGCCCGGCCCCCACGAGCCGTCGGGCAACTGGGTGTCGCGCAGCCACCGGGCCGCCCGGCGCACCACCTCGTGCCGGGCGTGCCCGACCCGGGACAGCGCGGCGACCACGACGGCGGTGCCGGAGGTGTGGTCGCGGTACCAGAGGTTCTCGAACGTGCCGTCGGGCGCGGCCCGGGTCAGCAGCCAGGCCGCCGCCCGGGCGATCGCCGGATGGTCGTCCGGGTGGCCGGCGTCGTGCAGCGCGAGGATCGCCTGGCTGGTGATGGCCGGGCACGGACCGTCGTTGGCGAGCCGGGTGTCACGTACCCACAGGCTCCACGAGCCGCGGCTGTCCTGGCGGCCGACCAGCCACGCCAGTCCGTCGCGCAGGACCGGGTCGGCGTCGGCCCCGGGAAAGCCGGCCAGCGCGGAGAGGATCTCGGCGGACTCCAGCGTCACCGGCCAGCCGCGCGCGTTCGAGTAGCTCCATCCGCCCGGCGGCACGTCCAGCACCTCGAACGCCTCCGGTTTGCGGCCGGCGTGGAGGAACTCCCGGGTGGCGCGCAGCCGGGGGTCGTCGGCGTAGCCGGCCGCGATCAGCCCGGTCGCCGCGTACCCGGTCCGGGTCAGGTCCAGGTTGGTGACCGCGTCCCAGGCGCCGTCGGGGCGTACCGCCCGGCGCAGCCAGCCGACGACGGCGCGGGCGATGTCCGGCGCCTCGCCGCTGCGGGCCAGGCCGAGCAGCACCAGCGCGGCCGGCCACGGGTCCTCGCTGAGCGCGCCGGTGCCGCCCTCGTGGTCGTGGATGGACCGCAGCAGCCGCAGCGCCACCGGCCGGGCCCGGCCCAGCGTGGCCCGGCGCAGGCGGCCGCTGGGCAGCAGGTCGGCCTGCATCAGGGCGAGCCCGATGAACGGCGCGGTACGGAACGACAGGCGCTGCCGGCGTACCCGGTCGAACAGGACGATCTCCAGTGGCAGCCGGCGCAGCGGGCCCGCCTCGGCGGTCATCCCGGCCATGGTGAGCAACTGGCGGCAGAGCAAGGAGATGGCCGGGTCGGTGACGGTGTCGACGCCGCCCAGCGCGGCCAGCCGGGTCCGGCCCGCCGCGATCGCCCCGGCGCTGTCGGCCGGCGCGGTCAGGGCCAGCGCCGCGATCGCGACGGCGGTGGGCACGACCTCGGTGCCGGCGCCCACCACGCCGCCCCAGCCGCCGTCGTCGTGCTGCTGCCGGCGCAGCCACGCGGTTCCGGCGCCGACCAGGTCCGCGCAGCCGGACGGGTCGGCGGCGTGCAGCGCGGCCACCGCGCCCGCGGTACCCAGCACCGAGGCGGGCGGGTCGTCGCCGAACGCGCCGTCGGGGCGGCGCCGGCGCAGGAGCGCCTCCGCGCCGGCGGTGACGGCCTTCCCGACGGCCTCCGTGGTCACAGTGGTCATGGCGCGTCCTCCACCGGTACTCGACTGCGGGTGGCGAGGGTCAGGCCCGCGACCGGCGGACCGAGTTCGTGCCGGGCACGCATGGCGCGCTGCGCGACCCAGGTCAGCGCGACCATCGGCAGCGCGAGCGCGAGCTGCACGGCGACGCCGAGGCCCAGCCCGACCGCCGCGGAGGCCAGCGCGACCCGCTCCACCACCAGGACCGAGTGCGCGCGCAGCGCCACCACGACCGGCATGCCGCCGCGCCGGCGCACCAGTGGGGCCAGTGCCACCACGCCGGTCAGCAGGACCACGAGCACGGTGATCAGGTACGCGGTCCGCGCGTCCCGGCCGGCGAGCAGCCCGGCGGCCACGGCGGCGGCGATCGCGACGGCGTAGAGCGCCAGCACGGTCCGCACCGCGAACGGCACGCCCCGCCCCACCGGCAGCGTCCGGTAACCGCCCGCGCGGTCG
>NZ_JAGPXV010000422.1:0-5235 GCF_018070405.1 Micromonospora sp. D75 | reverse complement strand
CCCTCGGCGTGCGGCTGCACGATGTCGTACGCGTCCGAGGTGATCCCCGCGCCGGCCAGGCGCGCGTACACCCGGGCGCCCCGGGCGGCGGCGTGGTCGGCGCGCTCCAGGATCACCACGCCCGCGCCCTCACCGAGGACGAAGCCGTCGCGACCGGAGTCCCACGGCCGGGAGGCCCGCTCCGGCTCGTCGTTGCGGGTCGACATGGCCCGCATCGAGCTGAAGCCGGCGATCGGCAGCGGGTGGATGACCGCCTCGGTGCCGCCGGCCACCACCACGTCGGCCCGGCCGGCGCGGATGATGTCCAGACCCAGCGCGATCGCCTCCGCGCCGGTCGCGCAGGCGCTGGCGACGGTGTGCACGCCGGCCTTGGCGCCCAGCTCCAGCCCGACCCAGGCGGCCGGACCGTTCGGCATCAGCATCGGGATGGTGTGCGGGGAGACCCGCCGCGGGCCCGACTTCTCCAGGATGTCGTCCTGGGCGAGCAGGGTGGTGGCGCCGCCGATGCCCGAGCCGACGCTGACCGCCAGGCGCTCCGGGTCCGGCCCGGCCTCGGCCAGCCCGGCGTCGGCCCACGCCTGCCGGGCGGCGATGATGGCGATGGCCTCCGAGCGGTCCAGCCGGCGCAGCTTCACCCGGTCCAGCACCTCGGACGGGTCCACCGCCAGCTGGGCGGCGATCCGGACGGGCAGGTCCGCCGCCCACTCCTGGGTGAGCGCACTCACCCCGGAGCGGCCGGCGAGCATGGCGTCCCAGGTCGACGCGACGTCCCCGCCGAGCGGGGTCGTCGCGCCGAGCCCGGTGACGACGACGTCGGGACGACTCATGATCAGGACTGCGCCTCGATGTAGCTGACCGCGTCACCGACCGTCTTGAGGTTCTGCACCTCGTTGTCCGGGATCTTGACGCCGAACTTCTCCTCGGCCGCCACCACGACCTCCACCATGGAGAGCGAGTCGACGTCGAGGTCGTCGGTGAAGGACTTCCCCTCGGCCACGTCGTCCGGGTTCACCCCGGCAACCTCTTCGAGGATCTCGGCGAGGCCGGCGGTGATCTCGTCACGGGTCATTGCGGTTGGTTCCTCTCATCGGGGGTTACCGGTGACCGGCGTCGCCGGTCACGCGCCTCGGCGCGTTCGCGCCCGAGGGGGTCTCAGGGGCAGCGCACGACCTGACCGGCGTAGGTCAGGCCGCCGCCGAAGCCGAACAGCAGGACCGGGGCGCCCGAGGGCACCTCGCGCCGCTCGACCAGCTTCGACAGGGCCAGCGGGATGCTCGCCGCCGACGTGTTGCCGGACTCGACGATGTCCTTGGCGATGATCGCGTCCGGAATGTTCAGCCGCTTCGCGATGCCGTCGATGATCCGGCCGTTGGCCTGGTGCGGCACGAACGCGGCCAGCTCCGACGGGGCCACGCCGGCCCGCTCGCAGGCCTGCAGCGCGAGCGGGGCCAGCGCGGTGGTGGCCCAGCGGAACACCGACTGCCCCTCCTGCGCGATGTACGGCTGCCAGCCCTCGATGCGTACCGCGTCGCTCTTCTCCGGCGCGGAGCCCCAGACCACCGGCCCGATCCCGGCCGGCTCGTCGTCGGCGGTCGCGGTCACCACGGCCGCCCCGGCGCCGTCGGCGAAGATGATGCAGGTCGAGCGGTCGGTCCAGTCGGTGAAGTCGGAGAGCTTCTCGGCGCCGACGACGATCGCGTTGCGCGCCGCGCCGGCCCGGATCGCGTGGTCCACGGTGCCCAGCCCGTACGCGAAGCCGGAGCAGGCGGTGTTGAGGTCGTACGCGGCGGGCGCGGTGACGCCGAGCTTCGCCGCGACCCGGCAGGCCACGTTGGGACTGCGGTCCACCGACGAGCAGGTGGCCACCACGACCATGTCGATGTCGGCGGCGGTGAGGCCGGAGTTGGCGAGCGCCTTGCCGGCGGCGGCGGTGGCCATGTCGGCGACCGTCTCGTCGCCCGCGATCCGCCGGGTGGCGATGCCGACCCGGTCCCGGATCCATTCGTCGCTGGTGTCCACCATCTGCGCGATCTCGTCGTTCGTGACGACGCGGGAGGGCTGGTAGTGCCCCATCGCGACGATCCGGCTGCCGGCCATTTAGTGCGTTCCTCCGATGCGGACGAGGGGCTGGCCCGGGGCGACCGGGTCGTCGTGGTGCGCGAGCCACTCGGTGAGCAGCCCGTTGTCGTGTGCGGTCACCTCGACCGGCCCCTGCGCTCCGGTGACGTGGCCGAGGACCTGGCCGGCGCGTACCTCGGCGCCCACCGTCGCCTCGGCCGCCCGGGCGAGGCGGCCGGCGGCGGGGGAGACGACCACCCGGAACCACGGCGCGTACGGGCGGGCGGGACCGGCGTGCCGGGCGACCAGCCGCCGCGCGGCGGGCAGGTCGGCGGGGGTGTTCAGAGTGACGATCTCGGGCGCGCCCTCGCCCTTGAGTTCCCGCTTGACCAGTCCGGCGAGGGTGCCGGCGGGCGGCAGCTCGATCACGCCGGTGACCCCGAGGTCGGCCAGCGTACGCATGCACAGGTCCCAGCGGACCGGGGCGGTGACCTGCCGGACCAGCCGCTGCAGCGTCTCCGGGCCGTGCCCGACCGGCGCGCCGTCGAGGTTGGACAGCAGGATCCGGGCCGGGGCGGAGGCGGTGACACCGGCGGCGACGGCGGCCAGCGCGGCCTCGGCCGGCGCCATGTACGGCGTGTGGAACGCGCCGGCCACCTGGAGCCGGATGATCCGGGTGCGGGCCGGCGGTTCGGCGGCGAGCTTGTCCAGCCCGTCGATCGCGCCGGCGGCCACGATCTGACCGGCGCCGTTGCGGTTGGCCGGGTGCAGCCCGTGGGACTGGAGCGCGGCGAGCACCTCGTCCGGGTCGCCGCCGAGCACCGCGGCCATCCCGGTCGGTTCCAGCGCGCAGGCCGCGGCCATCTCGTGTCCGCGTACGCCGGCGAGCGTCACGGCGGCCTCGGCCGGCAGTACCCCGGCCAGGGCGGCGGCGCCCAGCTCACCCACGCTGTGCCCGGCGACCAGCGCGACGTCGTGCATCGGCAGGTGCTCGGCGGCGAGCAGCGCGGCGGCGACCAGCAGCGGCTGGGTACGGGCGGTGTCCTTGATCTCGTCCGCGTCCGCCCGGGTGCCCAAATGGATCAGGTCCACCCCGGCCAGGGCCGACCACCAGCGCAGGCGCGCCTCGACACCGTCGAGGTCGAGCCACGGAGCGAGGAAGCCGGGCTTCTGCGAACCCTGTCCCGGAGAGAGTACGGCGAGCACGTGTACGACTCTGACGGATACTCGCGGGTCGCGCTGTAACGCACGGCACGAAACCGCACTAGAACCTTTGGAGGAAACCTACAAAAATCGGTGGGCGGTCATCGCCGGTCGGAGACCCCCGGTACCACCGGGTCGAGCCTACCCACAGTCAGCGCCACCTGCAGCGCGAAGGCGTCGCGCGGGGCCAGCGGCGAGAAGGCGGTCACCTCGGCGATCCGCTTCAGGCGGTAGCGCACGGTGTTCGGGTGCACGAAGAGCGCCCGGGCGGCGCTCTCCAGCGTGCCACCGGCGGCGAAGAACGCGTCCAGCGTCTCCAGCAGCTCGCCGCCGGAGCGGGCCAGTGCCGCGTACACGTCGTGGCGCAACCGGCGGCGGGCCTCGGTGTCGCCGGCCAGCGCCCGCTCCGGCAGCAACTCGTCCGCGGCGACCGGGCACGGCGCGGTCGGCCAGGCCGGCGCGGCCCGGAACCCGGCCAGCGCGGCCCGCGCCGACTCGGTGGCCTCGTCCAGGCTGGGCACCGCCGGGCCGACCACCACCGGCCCCTCACCGAAGGCGGTACGCAGCTTCTCCGTGGCCGCCACCGGGTCGGCCGCCCCGCCCAGCACGATGACCAGCCGGTCGCCGTGCACGCCGCCGATCACCTCGACGCCGATCCGCCGGGCCTGCCGGTAGACGGTGTGCAGCACGGCGGCCACCTCGCCGCCGGGGGAACGGCCCACCGCCACCGCGACCGGTGGGGCGTCCGTCCAGCCGAGCGCGGCGGCCCGGCTGGCCAGCACGTCCGGGGAGTCGCCGCGCAGCAACGCGTCGACCAGCAGCGCCTGCAACCGGGCGTCCCAGGAGCCGCGGCTCTCGGCGGCCCGGGCGTAGACCCGCGCGGCGGCGAACGCGATCTCCCGGGAGAAGCGCAGCACCGCCTCCCGCAGCGACTGCTCCTCGCCCGGCACGGCCAGCTCCGACACCTGCTCCTCGACCACGTCGATGGTCACCTTGATCAGCGCCACGGTCTGCTGGAGGCTGATCGAGCGGGCCAGCGCCTGCGGCGCGGCGGCGAAGACCTCGTCCGACACCTCCTGGGTGCGGTCGGTGGCCCCGCCACCCTGGCGCAGCCACTGCACCAGTGACCGCACGCCGGCCTGGGCCACGAGCATGACCCAGGAGCGCTGGTCGGCGGGCAGGTCGCGGAACCAGGGCAGTGTCTCGTCCATCCGGGCCACGCTGGCGGTGGCCAGGCCGCCCGCCGCCCGTTCGATACGCCGCAGCGTCGCCGACGTCTCCGTGCCGCCCGGTTCGCTCACCGCACCAGCCTGACATGCGCTGAGCAGCGGTTCCACTCCGAGGTGGCGGCTTCGCCGTGGCGTGACGATCTCCACCGGTACGCGCTGGCGATCTTGTCCGGGTGGGCCAGTACGGTGTCAGGGCGCGCCCGGGCTGTTCCGGCGGGCGCGCGAGGGCGACGGTGAGGAGGCCGGGATGGCGCAGGGGGAGGCCGAGCACGGTTGCGCCCAGGGCGAGCCGTGCCGGCGTGGCCACGACCAGCCGGTCACGGCCACGCACCCGCGTCGGCCGTGCCTGCACCACCAGGGCGAGCAGGCCGTCGGCCGGGCCGCGGAGCGCGCCGAGGACGAGCCGGCGGTGCCCCGTCAGCGGGCCGTCGAGCCGGCGCATCTCGCGGACGAGGCGTCGCCGGAGCAGGGTTGTCGCAGCGACCTGGCGGGCTGGGCGGGCGCCCACCGCCACGGCGCGGTACGCCCGCGCAACCGTACGGTCCGCCGGGAGCGCCCGCCGCGCCGCTGGTGCTGACGCGGAGCCGGGCGGGTTGACGCCGACGCGGTGTCGGGCCGGGCTCAGCGGGTGCGGCGGCGCACCAGCAGCGCGATGCCGGCGAGCCCGGCGGTGCTGACCAGCACGACGCCCACGTTGAGCAGCAGCAGCGGCTGGAGTTCGCCGAGGGCGGTGTCGAGTTCGCCC
>NZ_JAGPXV010000421.1:0-5245 GCF_018070405.1 Micromonospora sp. D75 | reverse complement strand
TCGATGGAGGTGATCCGGTTGATGGACAGGAAGATGCGTCGTCGCATCGGCATCTCCGCGACCAGGCCGACCACCTCCGGCGGTCGCTGGGTCGCGCGCATCCGCGCCACCGCGTCCCGGACGCGGCCGACCTGATCGCCGTTCGGGTCGAAAACGGCGACTCCGGCGAGTCGAGCGAGGTAGACCCGGTTCGGCGTGCTCACGGGCACCAGCCTAAGGGCCTACTCTCTAACAGCATGTCGACCTTGGGCTACGAGATCGTGGACGTCTTCACCGACCGCCCCTTCGCCGGCAACCCGCTGGCCGT
The DNA here is from genome assembly GCF_018070405.1 of Micromonospora sp. D75. Lineage (NCBI taxonomy): Bacteria > Bacillati > Actinomycetota > Actinomycetes > Micromonosporales > Micromonosporaceae > Micromonospora > Micromonospora sp. D75. The sequence goes on along the minus strand of NZ_JAGPXV010000421.1, from coordinate 4,938 downwards.
GGTGTTCGGCGCGGAAGGGCTGGCCACCGAGCAGATGCAGGCGCTCGCGCTGGAGTTCAACCTGTCCGAGACGGTCTTCGTGCTCCCGCCGACACAGGTCGGCGCCACCTACCGGGCGCGGATCTTCACCCCCGCCGACGAACTGCCCTTCGCCGGGCACCCGAGCGTCGGCGCCGCGGTGACCGCGAGCCGGCGTGGCGTCTTCGGCGCGGGCCGGGTCACCCAGGAGTGCGGCGCCGGCGTCCTGCCGATCGAGGTGACTGCCACCGGCGCGACGCTCACCGGCGGCACGCCCACGCTCGGCCCGGAACTCGACCCGGAACCGCTGCTGGAGATGGTCGGCCTCACCGGCCCCGACCACGTCGGCCCGCCGCCGCGCGTCGCCGGGTGCGGCCTGGAGTTCCCCTACCTTCCGGTACGCCCGGACGCGGTGGCCCGGGCACGGTTGAACACGGCGGCGGCGGAGCGGTACGGCGTTGAGCACGTCAGCCTCTTCTCCTGGGACGCCGATTCGCAAACCGCGCACGCCCGGGTCTTCGTGCCGGGGCTCGGCGTGCCCGAGGACCCGGCGACCGGCTCGGCCGCTCTCGGCCTGGGCGTGTGGCTGGTCGCGAGCGGGCTGCTGCCCGGCGAGGGGCGCGCGGAGTACACCGTCCGGCAGGGCATCGAGATCCACCGCCCCTCCACGCTGACCTGCACGGTGACCGCCTCCGGCGGGCTGGCGCTGGGCGCGACCGTCTCCGGCCAGGTGATGCCGGTGGCCCGAGGCGAGATCACCGTCCCCCCGTTCATCGGCTGACCCCACCCCACCCCATCCCACCTTGTTGATCAAGGAGTTCGTGTCGGCGAACGGGCCTCTGGAGGACACGAACTCCTTGGTCAACCGGCCGGGGCGGGAGGGACGGGCCGGGATGGGGGAGGATGGCGGGGTGAGTGACGAGGTGGACGAGCGGGTGACTCCTCCGCTGGTGGACGAGGCGGTGAAGAAGGCCGCTGTCTGCTGGGTGAGCAGTGGCGGCGGTCCGGCGTACGCGCTGTGGTGCCTCCCGCTGGACGGCACGCTGCTGGTGGTCACCGGCCCCGGTGAGCAGGCCGCCCCCGGGCTGGCCGACAGCGAGACCGCCGAGGTCACGTTGCGCGGCGACCACGGCGGACGGATCGTCACCTGGTCGGCGCGGGTGACCCGGCTGCGACCCGGCACCGAGGAGTGGGACACGGCCGCGCCGCTGGTCGCGGCGAAGCGGCTCAACGCCTCAGGGGCCGCCGCCGAGCTGGTGGAGCGATGGGTGGCGCAGGGATGCGCGCTCAACCGGCTCGCGCCCGTCGGCGCCGTCGTGACCGGCGCCGACCTGCCGGACAGCTCGCTGAGTGAGCAGCCCCGGCCGGCCCCCGTGGTGCGGGCCGTCCGCAAGCCGTTCCGCCTGCACCGCGTCCGCCGCCGCTGACCGCGAACCGCCGGGGCGTCAGGCGGCCGCCCGATCCGACCCGGCCACGTCCGACGCCCCGCGTCCGACGGGCCCGGTCAGGCGACGGGGACCGGGTCGAGCAGGCCGAGCACGTCCGTCAGCGAGGTCAGCGACGGCCCGTCGAAGCCGTGGTCGGCGTTGAGGACCACATGGCCGGCCAGATCCGGCGCGGCCAGCCGGACCGCGCTCAGCCCGGCCCGTTCCGCGCCGGTCAGTTCCTGGCTGTCGCCGTCGCCGACGTAGAGGCAGTCGGCCGGCGCCTGGCCGAGCCGGTAACACGCGGCGAGGTAGAGCTCCGGGTCCGGTTTGCAGCGCCCGAGGCGTACCGAGAAGATCTGGGCGTCGAGCAGCGGCGCGACCGGGAGCTGCGGCAGGAACGCCGGCAGCTCGTGCGTGCAGTCGCTGACCAGCCCGGTGCCGACGCCCCGGCGACGCAGCGCGGCCAGCACCGGGACCGCCTCGGCGCGCAGCCGGGTGTCGGCGCGTACGGCAAGGTGCCGGGCGGCGACGGCGGCGCGTACCGCCGCGTCGGACGGGTGGACGCCGAGCCGGGCGCACACCCGGCGCATGGTGGACTCGGCGTTACCGAAGGAGCCGCTGGCCCGTTCGTAGAAGCTGCTGTCCAGCACCTCCATCAGGGCCTCGGGGGAGCAGCCGAGCAGTTCGGCGGTGGCGATGTGGGCGGCTCCACGCCGCGCGCCGTGGGTCAGGGTGCCGAAGAAATCGAACAGCACGGCCTGGAATCTGGGCATGAGGGAACGCCTCCGGACGTCGAGGGGGGAGATCGCCGGGACGCATGATCGTAACGGAGTGCTGACTTTCCGTGTCGGTCGGGTGTTCGTGTGAGGATTACCGCTCGTGCCGACCGTTCCGCATCGCCCGCCGCTCGACGTGTTGACGGTGGGCGCGCTCGCCCTGGCTGTCGCCTCGGTGTCGTCCTCGGCGCCGCTCGTGGCGTTCGCCGCCGCCTCGGCGCTCGCTGTCGCGTTCTGGCGTACCGCGTTGTCGGCTGCGGTCCTCGGGCCGGTGGCGCTGACCCGTCGACGAGCCGAGCTGCGCGCCCTGACGGTCGGGCCGGGCCGGCGTGAGGGCCTCTACTGCGTACTCGCCGGGGTCGCGCTGGCTGCCCACTTCGCCACCTGGATGCCGAGCGCGCAGCTCACCTCGGTCGCGGCCGCTACCGCGCTCGGCGCGACGCAGCCGGTCTGGCAGGGCCTGATCGCCCGCTGGCAGGGGCGGCGGCTGCCGGCGGCGGTGTGGGCCGGCATCGCGGTGGCCGTGCTCGGCGCGGCGCTCGCCACCGGCGCGGACTTCGGCGTCTCGGGCCGGGCGTTCGCCGGTGACCTGCTCGCGGTGGTCGGCGGCCTGTTCGCGGCCGTCTACACCGCCTTCGGTGAGCGGGCCCGGGCCAGCATCAGCACCACCACCTACACCACCGTCTGCTACGGCGTGTGCGCGCTGGTCCTGCTGGTGGTGTGCCTGGTCGGAGGGGTACGCCTGCACGGCTTCGAGGGCACGACCTGGCTGGCGATCCTCGGACTGGTGGCCGGCGCCCAACTGCTCGGCCACTCGATGTTCAACTACGCCCTGCACCGGGTCTCCGCGACCACTGTGAGCGTGCTGATCCTGCTGGAGGCGCCCGGCGCGGCAGTGATCGGCTGGGTGTGGCTGGGCCAGCTGCCCCGGCCGCTGGCCCTGCCCGGCCTGGCGGGGGTGGTGCTCGGCGGGGCGCGGGCCGGTCGCCGTGCCACGCCGGTCGCGGCGCCCGCCGACCCGGACCCGCTGGGCGACGCGGAGCGGGCGCGGCGACCCGGCGACGCGCCCGACTGAGCCGGTCGGGGCGAAGTCGCGCCGTTCCGGCCCCTGGACGGTCCCGTTTGCACGAAAGTGCTCAGGGTGGGGGCGGAGCGGGACGACGCGGCACAGGCGGGCACGGTCGTCACGCCCTCGGCCGAGTTCCCGCCGCTCGGCGACGAGGAACGGGCGGCCCTCGGCCGGATCGGCGAGCGGTGGCGCGGTCCGCGCCGCGCCGACGACCTGCCGGTCGACCCGACGCTGGGCCGGCACGACCACCATCCGGCGCCCACCCGCTTCGGCCGGCTGGCGCCGATCGACATGTTCACCGTGGCGCAGCCGGGGGAACTGGTCGCCACCGGCGCGGCCGACCTGCCCGGCAACCGGGCTGGCCGGTCGGTCGCCCGGGTCCGCCGGACCCTGATCGGTCCGCCGTTGTCCAGCGCGTCGGTGCTCTACGAGCGGATGCGCAAGCTGGTCGCGCTGCCGGTGCTCTCCTCGGATCTGCTCAGCTCCGTCGCGTACGGGCCGGAGGCGATGCTCGCGGTGCTGGTGCTGGCCGGGAGCGCCGCGCTCGGGCTGGCCCTGCCGCTGGCCGCCGTGCTGGTGGTGCTGATGGTCGCGGTCGGCCTGTCCTACCGGCAGACCATCCCGGCCTATCCGCACGGCGCCGGCTCGTACATCGTCGCGGGGGACAACCTCGGGCGTACGCCGGGACTCGCCGCCGCGGCCGGGCTGATGCTCGACTACGTGCTGACCGTGTCGGTGTCGATCGCGGCCGGGGTGCACGCGGTCACGTCGGCGCTGCCCGGCCTCGGCCGGTGGACCGTGCCGCTCGGGGTGCTGGTGATCGCCGTGCTGCTCGCCGGCAACCTGCGTGGCGTACGCACCGCCGGGAACATCTTCGTGCTGCCCACGTACGCGTTCGTGGTGGTGCTGCTCGTGGTGCTGGCGGTCGGGTACGCGAAGGCCGCCTCGCGGGGTTTCGCGCCGCTGCCGCCGCCCTCGGCGCCCGCGGCCGAGGGGCTGGGCCTGCTGCTGGTGCTGCGGGCGTTCTCCTCCGGGGCGGTGTCGATGACCGGCATCGAGGCGGTCTCGAACGCGGTGCCCGCGTTCCGCCCGACGGAGTGGCGCAACGCCCGCACCACGCTGGGCTGGATGGTCGCCATGCTGGTGACGCTGTTCGCCGGCCTGATCGGGCTGATCCACCTCGACGGTCTGGCGCCCCGCGCGGACGAGACGCTGCTGTCCCAGCTCGGCCGGGTCACGTTCCCAAGCGGTCCCGGGTACGCGATCCTGCAGGCCACCACCGCGCTGATCCTGCTGCTCGCGGCGAACACGGCGTTCAACGACTTTCCCCGGCTGCTGTTCTTCATGGCCCGGGACGGGCACGCGCCGCGCCGGTTCCTGCACATGGGCGACCGGCTGGCGTTCAGCAACGGGCTGGTGGCGCTGGCGCTGACCGCGGCGGTGGTGTTCGTCGCGTTCGGCGGGCACACCGAGCGGCTGATCCCGCTCTACGCGGTGGGCGTCTTCCTCGCCTTCACGCTGTCCCAGACCGGCATGGTGGTGCACTGGCGGCGCCGCCGGGGGCCGGGCTGGCGTCGCCGGCTAGCGGTCAACGCGGTCGGCGCGACGCTGTCCGGCCTGGTGCTGCTGACCGCGGCGGTAGCCAAGT
>NZ_JAGPXV010000420.1:0-5252 GCF_018070405.1 Micromonospora sp. D75 | reverse complement strand
GATCGGGTACGCAGCCAGACCGCGGTGTCCGGTGGCAGCCGGTCGTCGTCGAGTGGGCCGCTGGCGAGCAGCAGCTCGTCGTGCGCGGGCAGCGGCACGGCGGCGTCGCCGAGGTTGACCACGCAGGTGAAGCCGGGCTCGCGGGCGAACGCGAGCACGCCGTGCGGTGCGGGCAGCCACGCCAGGGTGCCGTCGCCGAGCGCGGGTTCGGTGCGGCGCAGCGCCAGCGCGGCCCGGTACAGCTCCAGCATCGAGTGCGGGTCACCGGTCTGGGCGCGGACCGTGCGGTCCTTCCAGTCGGCCGGCTGCGGCAGCCACGGCGCGGCTGCGGCGCCGTCGGGGCTGAACCCGAACGGCGGGGTGTCGCCCTGCCAGGGCAGCGGCACCCGGCAGCCGTCGCGGCCGGGGTCGACCCGCCCGGACCGCTCCCACATCGGGTCCTGCCGCAGCTCGTACGGGATGTCCTCGACCTCCCAGAGGCCCAGCTCCTCGCCCTGGTAGACGTAGGCGGCGCCGGGCAGCGCGAGGGACAGCAGCGCGGCGGCGCGGGCCCGGCGGGTGCCCAGTTCCAGGTCGGTGGGGATGCCCTCGCGCTTGGCGGCGAAGCTGAACCGGGTGTCGGCGCGGCCGTACCGGGTGACGTGCCGGGTGACGTCGTGGTTGGACAGCACCCAGGTGGCGGGCGCGCCGACCGGGGCGTGCGCGGCCAGCGTGCCGTCGATGCTCTCCCGCAGCGCGGTGGCGTCCCAGGCGCAGCCGAGGAAGTCGAAGTTGAACGCGGTGTGCAGCTCGTCCGGGCGCAGGTAGTTCGCGAACCGCTGCCGGTCGGGCAGCCACACCTCGCCGACCAGCGCCCGCCCGCCCGGGTACGAGTCGGCGATGCGCCGCCAGGCGCGGTACACGTCGTGCACGCCGTCCTGGTCGCGGAACGGGTGCGGCCGGTCCGGGTGGACCTCCGGCAGCGTGCCGTCCTTGACGAGCAGCCCGGCCGAGTCGATGCGGATGCCGTCCACGCCCCGCTCGAACCAGAACCGCAGGATGTCCTCGAACTCTTCGCGGACCCGGGGGTGGTCCCAGTTGAAGTCGGGTTGCTGCGGGGCGAACAGGTGCAGGTACCAGTCGCCGGGGGTGCCGTCCGGGTCGGTGGTGCGGGTCCAGGTCGGGCCGCCGAACTCGCCGGTCCAGTCGGTGGGCGGCAGGTCGCCGCCGGGCCCCCGGCCGGAGCGGAACCAGAACAGGTCCCGTTCGGGCGCGCCCGGCCCTCCGGCGAGCGCGGCCCGGAACCACTGGTGCGCGTCGGAGCAGTGGTTGGGCACCACGTCGACGATGCTGCGGATGCCGAGCGCGTGCGCCTCGGCGATCAGCGCCTCCACCTCGGCGAGCGTGCCGAAGACCGGGTCGATGTCGCGGTAGTCGGACACGTCGTAGCCGGCGTCGGCCATCGGCGACGGGTACCAGGGGCTGAACCAGATGGCGTCGACGCCGAGCGCGGCGAGGTGATCCAGGCGGGACCGGATGCCGGCGACGTCGCCGATCCCGTCGCCGTTGCCGTCGGCGAAACTGCGCGGATAGACCTGGTAGATCACCGCGGAGCGCCACCACGGGCTGTTGTCGGCCATGGACACGGGCACCTGCTTTCTGCGGGGTCGGTTCTGCGGCGGCGGGCTGGGCGGCCGGCTTGCGGCGGGCCGCGGTTCGCCCGGTCAGCCCTTGAGGCCGCCGGTGGTCAGGCCGGACATGATGTTTCGCTGGAAGATCAGGAACAGCACGACGGTGGGAATGGCGGCGATCACAGACGCGGCGATGACCACGTTCATCGGGGTGCCGCCGGCGAAGGCGTAGATGCCGACGCTGACGGTCCGCGTCTCCGGCGACGGCATGACCAGCTTCGGCCAGAGGAAGTCCTTCCAGACCGCCGTCACCGCGAAGATCGCCACCACGCCGAGGATCGGGCGGGACATCGGCAGGACGATGGACCAGAGCGTGCGCAGCGGGGTGGCGCCGTCCATCACGGCGGCGGCCATCAGGTCCTCCGGGATCGAGTCGAAGAACCGTTTCAGCAGGAAGATGTTGAACGCGTTCGCCACCAGCGGCAGCCAGATCGCGAACGGCGAGTCGAGCAGGTTGACGTGCACGATCGGCAGGTCGATCACCGTCACGTACTGCGGGACGATCAGCACCATCGCCGGGATCATCAGCGTCGCCAGCATCATGCCGAGGATCAGCCCGCCCAGCACCGGACGCAGCTTCGACAGCGCGTACGCGGCGGCGGTGTCGAACACGAGCTGGAACACCACCGCGCCGGTGGCGTAGTAGAACGTGTTGAACAGCAGTTTCGCGAGATCCAGGTTGGTCCAGGCGTCGACGTAGTTGCCCGGCTGCGGGTCGCGGGGGAACAGCGTCGGCGGGGTCTGGGCGATCTCCTGGCCGGACTTCAGCGCGCCGGTGACCATCCAGTACAGCGGGCCGAGGAACACCAGCGTGAACCCGGCCACGACCACGGTGAGCACGGCCCAGTAGAGGACGCGGCCGCGACCGCGGCGCAGCTGGGCGTGGGAGATGAGGGTACGGGTGGTGCTGTCGGCGGCCATGTCCTAGTCCTGTCTCGCGGTCAGTCGCAGGTAGACGGCGGAGAACCCGGCCAGCACCACCAGCATGATCACGCCGAGCGCGGCGGCGCCGTTGAGGTCGTTCTGGAAGAACCCGTGCTGGTAGATCAGGTACGCCACGGAGGTCGCCGAGTCCTGCGTACCGGCGCCGTTGGCGAGGATCAGCGGCTCGATGAACAGCTGCATGGTGGCGACGATCTGGAGCATCGCCAGCAGCGCCAGGATCAGCCGGGTCTGCGGGACCGTCACGTGCACGATGCGCCGCCACACCCCGGCGCCGTCGATCTCGGCGGCCTCGTACAGCTCGCCGGGGATGTTCTGCAGCGCGGCCAGGTAGATCAGCACGGCGCCGCCCATGTTCATCCAGGTCGACGCGATCACCATGGCCGGCATCGTCATGGTGGGCGACTGCATCCACTCCGACGTGGGCAGTCCCAGCGCGGTGAGGACCGCGTTGAACAGCCCCGCCTCGCTCGGGTCGTAGGCGTAGAACTTGAACAGGAACAGCGCGGACGCCGGCGGCAGCATCACCGGCAGGTAGACGAGCACCCGCAGGTAGCCCTTGGCGTGGCGCAGCTCGTTGAGCAGGATCGCCACGAAGAACGGCACCAGGTAGCCGAGGACGAGCGCCAAACCGGTGAAGACGAACGTGTTCTTCCAGGCGGTCCAGAAGCTCGGATCGGCGATGATCCGGCTGTAGTTGTCCCAGCCGACCCAGGTGGTCTCGCCGCGGCGGGTGCGCTGGAAGCTCATCACGACGCCGCGGACCATCGGGTACCAGGAGAAGACGGCGAAGCAGACGACAGCGCCGATGAGGAACGTGTGCCCGGTGAGGTTGTCCCGGACCTTGCGGCCGAGACCGGCGCGGCGTCCGGCGGTACGCGACGGCGTCGGCGCGACAGGACCGGGACGGCGGGTGGCACCGGGGGCGGTGGTGAGCGCCAAGGCGACTCCTGCGGTGCTCGGGGAGGTGGGGCCGGTGCGCCGGCCCCACCTCCGGTCGGGTCAGCTGTCGGCGGCCAGCAGCTGGTTGACCTTGTCCTCGGCGGTCTTGAGCAGCGCGTCGATGTTCGCGTTCGGGTTGGTCAGCACACCGGACATCGCCGCGTCGAGCACCGCGTAGATCGCCTGCGCGTTGCGCGGCTCACCCTTGATCGGCACCGGGTTGGCCTCGAAGACCGCGAAGTTCGTGGTGTCCACGTTCGCGTTCGCCTTGCGCAGCTCCAGTTCCTGCTTCTGCGCGTCGCTGCCGTTCGTGAACAGCAGCGGCTGGGGCAGGCCGACCGGGTAGTTCTGCGGCTTGGCGCGCACGTAGTCGAACTGGCCCTTACCCGGGGTGAGCTTCTGGTAGGCGAGCCACTTCAGGCCGGCCTTGACCTGCTCGGGGCTCAGGCCCTTCTTGAAGAAGTAGCCCTCGCCGCCGCCCAGCGTGGCCTTGGCCGGGCCGTCCTGGCCGGGCAGCGGGCCCATCGCCCAGTCCTGGTACTTGCCCTGGAACTGGCTGACGATCGCCTGGGTCGCGTCCGGCGCGCCGATGAACATGCCGACCTTGCCGGCGCCGGCGTTGGTGAGCAGGTCACCCCACTGGAGCAGCTGCCGGGCACCCATGCTGTTGTCGCCGTAGCGCATGTCCTTGAGGTTCTGCAGGACCTGCTTGCCCATCGCGTTGTTGAAGTCGGCCTTCTTGCCGTCGGCGCTGAGCACCTGCCCGCCCTGCGAGTAGAGCAGCGACGTGAAGTGCCAGCCGCCGGTGTTGCCCGCGCTGTACTCGGCGTACCCGGCGATGCCGTCGCCGAGCGCGGAGATCTTCTTGGCCGCGGCCCGCACCTCCGGCCAGGTCTTCGGCGGGTTGTTCACGTCGAGCCCGGCCCGCTGGAACAGCGCCTTGTTGTAGATCAGGCCCATCGAGTAGTTCTTCACCGGTACGGCGTAGAGCTTGCCGCCGTCGGTGAAGACCTCCTTGAGCGCCGGGTCGACGCTGTCCCAGGTGGGGATGGTGTCCTTCGTGGCGTACTGGCCGATGTCCATCGCCTGGCCGGAGTCCAGCACCTGCTGAAGGTCGGTCATGTAGCCGTAGAACACGTCGGTGACGGTGCCGCCGGCCAGGCGGGCGGTGAAGTCCGGCGGGTTGTTGCACTGCTCGCCGACGCTCACGCTCTTCACGACGATGTCCGGGTTCTGCCGCTGGAACTCGGCGACGTCGTCGTTCCAGTTCTTCAGCAGCTCCTTCTGCGCGCCGACCGGCTGGCAGTCGACGGTGATGGTGACCTTGCCGCCGGCGTCGCCGCTGTCGTCGCTCTTGGTGGAGCACGCCGCAAGGCTGAGCCCGAGGCCGGTCGCGAGCGCGAGCGCCGCGACCTTCCGATACTGCGGTACGGACATCTGTCCATCCCTTCGGGAACGGGTGTATCCATGGCCTTCACTGATGTGCGGTGACCGCGCGGCTGCCTCTGGTGGTGGAACGGCAGCCGGCACGCGCCCTGCCTCCGGAAACCGCGCCCCGGGTCAGGTGTGAGTGGAGTCACTGTAGCGACGCGAACCGAACCCAGCAAGATGCCGACTGACAAACGCAAGAATTCGACTTGGCCTCGGAAGGACGCGGCTCCAGTCGGCCGTGTCGTCGATCTTGGAGTTGTGGCGCCT
>NZ_JAGPXV010000042.1:0-17712 GCF_018070405.1 Micromonospora sp. D75 | reverse complement strand
TTCACTCGCCTATTCGTCGGCAGCGTCTGATTTGTATAAGAGACTGCCATCGACGTGCGGGTCTTTGTCTACTCATCCTCGCTACTCGGGTACCGCCTCGGACCTCCAGCTTCGCCCGGAATGCGGCGCTCGGCATTGCGCACGACCGGCCAACAAAGGGCCGAATGATTGCCGGTCACTGGACAACCGGTCCGGGTACCCCCCGGAGCTATGGTTGACGTGAGGAGGTTCCCGTGATCATCGAACGCACGATCCTCCCCGGCATCGGGGTCCGGCACACGCTGACCACCGACGAGGGCCGCCGCATCGGAGTGATCGACTACCAGACCGGCGGCCGGCGCGACATCGTCCACGACGACCCGGACGACCCGGATCGCATGGTGGCTCTCAGTCTCACCCGCGACGAGGCGTCGGCCCTGGCGAACCTGCTCGGCTTCCCGGAACTGGTGGCCGTTCCCGCCTGAGCGTCACGCCGGCAGCGCCTGAGCGTCACGCCGGCAGCGCCTGAGCGTCACGCCGGCAGCGGCTTGCGCGGCCAGTCCAGCGCCCGCGCGCCGAGGACGGCGGCGTGCAACGTGAACCGGTCCCGCGCGTCGGCGGGGTCGTACCCGCTCAGCGCCCGGACCCGGGCCAGCCGGTAGGTGACGGTGCGGACGGAGACGTGCAGCCGCCGGGCCGCCTCGGTGCTCACCTCGCCGCAGGCGAAGTACTCGTTCAGCGTGTCCAGCAGCGGCTCGGCGCCGCCGCGCGCCTGGGCCAGCGGCGTCAGCACCGCCCGGACGAGGTCCACCATGGCCGGCTGGTCGCGCAGCAGCACGCGGTAGATGAGCAGGTCGTGCGCGTCGATCACGGACGTCTCGGAGTGCAGCCGCCGCGCCGTGGTCAGCGCCTCCCGCGCCTCCTCGTAGGAGCGGGCGATGCCGTACACGCCGGGGTGCGGGCGGCCCACCGCCACCTGCCACGGCCGGCCCCGCACCAGGCGGTCCAGCTCGCCGTGCATCAGCGTGCCCAGGTTGCCGGCCGGCCCGCGGCCCCGGTCGGTGGCCACCGGGTCGGCCGGGGCGATCACCACGAGCAGCCCTTCCTTGGTAGCGACCAGCACGTCCCGGTCGCCCAGCCGGTCGAACACGGCCCGTTCCAGCGCGCTGATCGCCGCCTCCGTGTCCGGCAGGCGGCGACCGGGCGCGGCGAGCGCCACCTGGTGTACGCGGGCGAGGTCGAGCCCGAACGGCTCGGCCCGTTCCACCAGCCCGCCGAGGTCGGAGTCGCCGCGCAGCAGGTCGTCGACGAGTTCCCGGCGCAGCGACTCCTCCCGCCGGACCAGTTCCCGCCGGGCCACGGCGTAGCCCTCGGCGAGCGTGGCGACGGCGGTGTCGACCACCTGCAGCACGGCGTCGGCGGCGGCGCGCACCGCCTCGCTGTCGTCGGAGCGGTCCAGGTGCGGAAACTGCCGCCACACCCGCCGCGCCGCGGACAGGTAGAGGCGTACCGCGCGTCCGGCGGACACCCCCTGCTCGGCCGCGCGCCGGCCGAGGGCGCCCACCGCGTCGAGTTCGGCGCGGCGCGGACGGCGGCCGGTCACCGCCGCGTCGGTCAGCAGCCGCAGGTAGTCGCCGAGCAGTTCCACAGGTACGCCACCGGCGTCGGCGCTCGCCGCCCGGGCCACCTCGGCCAGCCACTGCTCGTCCTCGCCGCCCGCGGCCGGCGCCGGCCGGCGGACGTTGTCGGTCATCGCGGTCTCCCCGTGCCGGGCCGGCACCCGATGCCGGCCCACTGCGCCCAGCGTAGGCCGGGGGTCCGGCGCCGTCGGGCGCGACCGGCCCGCGCGGTCCGTCCGGGAGCGGGCGCGCCCGTTGTCACGCCCGCGACGGCGGGCCCGGGTCGACCACGAGCGCCGGACCGGTCCGCCGCCCACCCCGGGGACCGCGGGTCAGGCGCCGCGCCGCCCCCGCCGGGTCGTCGTCGGCCGCCACCTGATCGAGTACGCGCACCCAGCGCTCGCCGTGCGCGTCGGCGAACGCGGCGGCGACCGCGGCGACCCGCCGGCCGGTGACCGGCGACGGCGTCGCGCCCCCGCCCGGTGACGCGGACCCGGCCCGGGCAGTGGACCCGGCCCGGGCAGTGGACCCGGCCCGGGCAGGGGACCCGGCCGGTCGAGTGGACCCGAGCGCCGGACCGGCCGGCACTCCGGCGAGGGCGGCCCGGTCTGCGGCGACGGTGATCAGGTCGGGCGAGCCGCAGCGCGCCGCCTCCACCGCGCCGGACCGGTCCACACGCACGATCGTGGCGCGCAGGTGACCCGCCGGGGCGAGGTCGCGTACCGCCTGGTCGAGCACCCCGGCGAGGCGCTGCGGCGACGCTGCCGGCCGGGCGTGCCGGCGGAACGTCTGCTCGATCGCCCGCCGCCCGGCGGGCGTGTCCAGCGCGGCGCCGGTGACGGTGCCGACCAGGGCGAGAAGCCCGCCGCCGCGCAGCGGGACGGCGGCGCCGATCTCGCCGGGCGAGCCGCAGACCGCCAGCGCGGCGCTTCCCGGGCCGGCCGGCACGGTGAAGACCGCGACGTCCGTGGGCCCGGCGGCGCGCGTCACCGACGCGGTCCGGGTCCGTCGGCGGGCCCACGCCAGCAGGGGCACCGCGGTCAGGCTGAGCGTGGAGGCGAGCAGCGCCTGCGGGTCGCTGCGGTGGCCGGGGATCACCGGTACGAGGACCGACGCCACCACCAGCACGCCCGCCCACGCCGACACCAGTGCCGCCACCCGGGGCCGGGCCGAGACGCCGAGCAGGCCGGGCAGCAGCACCCAGCCGATCGGGGTGCCGACCTCGGCGACGCCCATCAGCACCGCGTTCCCGGTGGTGCCCGCCAGGGCGGCTCGCATCGGCAGCACGCCCACCACTCTATCGGGGCCCCCGCCGTACCGGCCGAGACCCAACCTCACTCCTTACCCTGTGCGGGACCCGGACGACACGACACGAGCGCGTGATTCTCTCGACATACCGTCGTGCCGCCTGGCCAGTTAGGGTTGACGTACCGAGCGTCGATCTTGAGGAGTGTGTGTGCTGGTTCTGGTGGCGGTCCATGCGCTCGCAGCCGTGATCGCCCCCGTGCTGGTACGCCTACTCGGTCGACGCGCTCTCTACGTCCTCGCCGCCGTTCCCGCCGCGGCGGGAGTCTGGGCACTGACCCGCACCGAGGAGGTCCGCGCGGGCCGGCCGGTCGTCGAGACGGTCACCTGGGTGCCGCAGCTCGGCCTCGACCTGGCGCTGCGGATGGGCACGCTGTCCTGGCTGCTGGTGCTGCTCGTCGGCGGCGTCGGCGCCCTCGTGCTCGTCTACAGCGCGCGCTACTTCCACTCCGACGACCCGAGCCTCGGCCGGTTCGCCGCGGTGTTCGTCGCGTTCGCCGGCGCGATGCTCGGCCTGGTGGTCTCCGACGACCTGCTGCTGCTGTACGTGTTCTGGGAACTGACCACGGTCTTCTCGTACCTGCTGATCGGCAGCGACCCCACCAAGCGGGCCAGCCGGCGCGCCGCGATGCTGCTGGCGCACGCCCTGTTCAAAGCCACCCTCTTCCTCGTCGTCGGCGTCGTCGACCACGTCACCGGCACCCGGGACCTGCGCGAGCTGAGTGGGCTGGGCCGCCGTGCGCCGGTGCTCGCGGCGGTCGCCGGGCTCGCCGCCGCCTCCATGGCCGGGCTGCCGCCGCTGTTCGGCTTCGTGGCCAAAGAGGCAGCGCTGGAGGCGTTCCTGCACGGCGGGCCGGTCGAACTGCTGGTGCTCGCCGGGGTGGTGGCCGGTTCGGCGCTCACCGTCGCGTACACGTTGCGTTTCCTCTGGGGCGCGTTCGCCGCCAAGCCCGACGTGCCCGACACCCCTGTCGAACGGATCGAGCCGGCCTTCCTCGGCCCGGCGGCGGTGCTCGCCCTCGCCGGCCTCGTGGTCGGGATCGCCGCTCCGGCGGTGGACCGGGTGCTCGCCCCGTACGCCGACCAGTTCCCCACCGCCGATCCCGGCTACCACCTCGCGCTGTGGCACGGCCTGACGCCGGCGCTCGGCCTGTCGGCGCTGGCCGTCACCGGCGGCGTCGGGCTGTTCCTGCTGCTGCAGCGCCGCCGCCCGCGCCTGCTGCGGCTGCCCTTCGACGGCGCCACCGGCTACGAGCGGCTGGCGAGCGCGGTCGACCGCGCGGCGGTGGAGCTCACCGGCGCCACCCAGCGCGGATCCCTGCCGTTCTACCTCGGCGTCATCCTGCTGGTGCTGGTGATCCTGCCGGGCGGGGCGGTGCTGGCCGGCCTGCCCTGGGCGCAGCGGTTCCAGCTCTGGGACACCCCGCTGCAGGCCGTCGCGGGAGCGGTCGTCGTGGTCGCCGCGCTGGTCGCCGCGCGCGCCCGCCGCCGGCTGACCGCCATGATCCTGGTCGGGGTGACCGGCTACGGCACGGCGCTGCTGTTCATCCTGCACGGCGCGCCGGACCTGGCGCTCACCCAGTTCCTGGTGGAGACCGTCACGATCGTGATGTTCGTGCTGGTGCTGCGCCGCCTGCCGCGCCGGTTCTCGGCCCGCCCGATCCGTGCCACCCGGCAGTTCCGCGTGGCGCTCGGCGTGGCCGTCGGCGTGGTCACCGCCGGCATGGCGTACGTGGCGGCGGGCAGCCGGGTCGCCACGCCGATCTCGGTCGGCTTCCCGGACGAGGCGGTCTCCTACGGCGGCGGCAAGAACGTCGTCAACGTGACGCTCGTCGACATCCGGGCCTGGGACACGATGGGCGAGATCGCGGTGCTGGTGGTGGCCGCCACCGGTGTGGCCAGCCTGATCTTCCGCGGCACCCGCGCCCTGGACCTGCGCAGCGGCATCCCCGGCGTCGGCCGGCAGCAGTCGTCGCGCCCACGCTGGCTCACCAGCGGCGCGACGTCCCGGCAGCAGTCGGTGATCCTCCAAGTCGTCACCCGGCTGCTCTTCCACGCCATCCTGCTGTTCTCCATCTACCTGCTCTTCTCCGGCCACAACGCGCCGGGTGGCGGGTTCGCCGCCGGGCTGGTCGCCGGTCTCGGGCTCGCGGTGCGGTATCTGGCGGGCGGGCGTACCGAACTCAACGGCGCCGCACCGGTGGACGCCGGCTTCGTGCTCGGCGCGGGACTGTTCGTCGCGGTCGGCACCGGCGTCGCCGCGATGCTGCTGGGCGGCGAGTTCCTGCAGAGCGCGACGCTCGACTTCCACCTGCCGCTGCTGGGCCACGTCCACTTCGTCACCTCCGTCTTCTTCGACGTGGGCGTCTACCTCATCGTGGTCGGCCTGGTGCTGGACATCCTGCGCAGCCTGGGCGCCGAGATGGACCGCCAGGAGGAGGACGACGAGCAGGAGACCGAGCCGGCCGGCGTACGGGAAGAGGAGCTGGTATGAGCCCGAACATTCCCAACCTGGTCTACATCCTGGTGATCGGCGTCCTGTTCGCCACCGGGGTCACACTGCTGCTGGAACGCAGCCTCACCCGCGTCCTGATGGGGGTCATCCTGCTCGGCAACGGCGCGAACCTGCTGCTGCTCACGGGGGGCCGGGCCGGCGCCCCGCCGATCGTCGGCACCTCCGCCCAGGAGGACATGGCCGACCCGCTGCCGCAGGCCATGGTGCTGACCGCGATCGTGATCACGCTCGGCATGACCGCGTTCCTGCTCGCCCTGGCCTACCGCAGCTGGCACCTCAACGGCCACGACGAGGTGCAGGACGACGTCGAGGACCGCCGCATCATGGAACTGGCCGACCGGGACGAGGGCCCCGGCACCGCCGACGCCGACACCGCGGACGGCGGCCCCGCGGACGGCAGCCCCGAGGCTCGGGTCCTGGCCGAGGCGGAGGGCGGCCGATGACCTGGCTCGTCCCGCTGCCGGTGGTGATGCCGCTGCTCGGCGCGGCCCTCACGCTGCTGCTCGCCCGGCGGGCCCGCGCCCAGCGCTGGGTCAGCATCGTCGTGCTCGCCGCCACCGTCGCCGTGGCGGCACTGCTCCTGGTCCAGTCGTCGCTGGACGGCCCGCTCGTGGTCGAGGTGGGCGGCTGGGTCGCGCCGATGGGCATCGTGCTCGTCGCCGACCAGCTCGCCGCGTTGATGCTCGTGGTCTCCGCCTCGGTCACCCTGTGCGTGCTCGTCTACTCCATCGGGCAGGGTATGGCCGACGGCAACGAGGAGACGCCGCTGTCGGTCTACCACCCGACCTACCTGGTGCTGACCGCCGGCGTGTGCAACGCCTTCCTCTCCGGCGACCTGTTCAACCTCTACGTCGGCTTCGAGATCCTGCTGGTCGCCAGCTACGTGCTGCTGACGCTCGGCAGCACCGAGACGCGGATCCGGGCCGGCACCACGTACGTCGTGGTCAGCCTGCTCTCGTCGCTGATCTTCCTGGTGGCGATCGGCCTGGTCTACTCCGCCACCGGCACGCTGAACCTGGCCCAGCTCGCCGACCGCCTGGACGCGCTGCCCGACGACATGCGCCTGGTCCTGCAGGGCATGCTGCTGCTCGCGTTCGGGATCAAGGCGGCGGTGTTCCCGCTGTCGGCGTGGTTGCCGGACAGCTACCCGACCGCGCCCGCGCCGGTGACCGCCGTCTTCGCCGGCCTGCTCACCAAGGTCGGCGTGTACGCGATCATCCGCACCGAGACGCTGCTGTTCCCCGGCGGACGCACCGCCGACCTGCTCATGGTGATAGCGGCACTGACCATGGTGGTCGGCATCCTCGGCGCGGTGGCCCAGTCGGACATCAAACGACTGCTGTCGTTCACGCTGGTCAGCCACATCGGCTACATGCTGTTCGGGGTCGGCCTGACCACCCCGCTCGGCCTGTCCGCGGCGATCTTCTACGTGGTGCACCACATCACCATCCAGACCACGCTGTTCCTCGCCGCCGGCCTGGTCGAACGACGCGGCGGCAGCACCGCGCTGGACCGGCTCGGCGGGCTGGCCCGGCTGTCACCGCTGCTGGCGCTGCTGTTCTTCGTACCGGCGCTCAACCTGGCCGGCATCCCACCGTTCTCCGGGTTCCTGGGCAAGCTCGGCCTCGTGCAGGCCGGGGTGGACGACGGCGGGTTCCTGGCCTGGGCGCTCGTCGCGGGCGGGCTGCTGACCAGCCTGCTCACCCTCTACGCCATCGCCCGGGTGTGGAACCTGGCGTTCTGGCGGGCACCGCACCCGGACATGCCGGAACCCGGCGACGCCGACCGGGCGGCCCGCACCGGCGGCGCCGAGCAGCCGCACGAGGGCGCCTCGCCGGCCGGGGCCGTGCTGCCCCGGCTGATGACGGTGCCGACCGCCGCCCTGGTGGTGCTCGGGCTGGCGCTGACAGTGGTGGCCGGGCCGCTGTTCGAGATCAGCACCGACGCCGCCGACGACCTGCTGCGCCGTGCCCCGTACGTGGAGGCCGTGTTCCCGGAGGGACCGCCGTGACCAGTCAGCCGAAAGCGCCGCTGACCCCCCGTGACCGCTGGCGCAACCGCGCGATCGCCGTGACCGGCCTGGTCACCGTCTGGGTGCTGCTGTGGGGCACCTTCAGCTGGGCGAACGTGATAAGCGGACTGGTGGTCGCCGCCGTGTTGCTCGTGGTCTTCCCGCTGCCCCCGGTGACCTTCGCCGGCCGGATCCGGCCGGTGCCGCTGCTGAGATTCCTGGCCCGCTTCCTGCGCGACCTGGTGGGCGCGTCGGTCCATATAGCCTGGCTGGCCGTCCGGGCCAGACACCCGCACTCGGCGATCATCGCGGTGCCGCTGCGGGTGAACACCGACCTCAACCTCACCCTCAACGCCGAAGCCCTGTCGCTGGTGCCGGGCAGCCTGATCCTGGAGGCCGACCGGCGTACCGGCACCCTCTACGTGCACGTCATCGGCATCCGCAGCCTCGACGAGGTGGAGCGCTTCCGGCAGAGCGTGCTGGAACTGGAGGGGCGCATCGTCGCCGCCGTCGGCTCGGCCGAGGAACTGGACCTGATCCGTCGATCCGCACCCACCGGCCCGTCCGGGTCGGTCGAGCTGGAAGGAGCACCGACGTGACCGTCGTCGCCGTGATCGTCACCGCGCTGCTCGTCGCGGCCGGTGGGCTCACCCTCGTCCGCATCATCCGTGGGCCGTCGATCCTCGACCGGGCCGTCGCCACCGACGTGCTGCTCGCC
The DNA here is from genome assembly GCF_018070405.1 of Micromonospora sp. D75. Taxonomy (NCBI): domain Bacteria; kingdom Bacillati; phylum Actinomycetota; class Actinomycetes; order Micromonosporales; family Micromonosporaceae; genus Micromonospora; species Micromonospora sp. D75. The sequence continues at coordinate 9,565 of NZ_JAGPXV010000042.1, read as the reverse complement.
GTCGCGGTCGCGGCCATCGCCACCGAGGCCGCGTACAGCCGGGACGCCACCGCGCTGCCGGTACTCGTGGTCCTCGCCCTGGTCGGGTTCGTCGGCTCGGTGAGCGTCGCCCGCTTCGCGGCTCGGAGAAACCCGAAATGACGCTCGACACGATCCTGGACACTGTCGCCGGCGTCTGCCTGATCGCGGGCGCCCTGCTCTGCCTGGCCGCCGGCATCGCGCTGATCCGCTTCCCGGACGTGCTGTCGCGGATGCACGCGGCGGCCAAGCCGCAGGTGCTCGGGCTGCTGCTGGTGCTGCTCGGCTGCGCGTTGCGGCTGCGTACCGGGGTGGACATCACCACGCTGGTCCTGGTGGGCCTGTTCCAGCTCGCCACCGCCCCGGTCGCCGCGCACATGGTCGGGCGGACCGCGTACCCGCACGACGACATCCGGCGGGACCTGCTGATCACCGACGAGTTGGCCGGCGACATCGACCGGATCCGGGCGGACCGGGCCGGCGAGCCGCAGGACACGTCGCCGGCCCGCACGTCCTGAGACTCCGCCCCAGCGTCGAGGCAGGGAGCCCATGAGCGGCACGGTCTACGAGAACGCCCGCATCCACACGCTCGACCCGGCCCGCCCGCACGCCGAGGCGATGCTGGTCCGCGGCGAGCGGATCGTCGCCGTCGGCGACCTCGCCGAGTGCCGGGACCGGGCCGGCGGCGGCGCGCGCCGGGTCGACCTCGGCGGGATGGCCGTGCTGCCCGGGCTGATCGACAGTCACATCCACGCCGCGTCCTACGTGCGCGGGCTGGACCAGGTGGACCTGCGCGGCACGGCGAGCCTGGACGAGGCGCTGACCCGGATCGCGCGGCACGCCGCCACGCTGCCGCCGGACGCCTGGCTGTTCGGCGGCGGGTGGGACAGCAACAGGTGGACCCGGCCGGCGCAGCCGACCCGTACCGACCTGGACCGGGTCTGCCCGGACCGCCCGGCCGCGCTACCCAGCGTCGACGGCCACACCATCTGGGTGAACAGCGCCGCGCTGGCCCGCCTCGGCATCGACGCCGCCACCCCCGACCCGCCCGGCGGGCAGATCGCACGCGACGAGCACGGCGAGCCGACCGGCATCCTGCGCGAGGCGGCGGCCGACGCGGCGTACGCGGTGGTGCGCTCCCCGCACGCCGGTGACCTGGTCGCGCAGTTGCGCGCCCACCTGCCCCGGCTGCTCGCCGCCGGCCTGACCGGCATCCACGACCTGGACGGGCAGGACGCCCGCGCCGCCTACGAGACGCTGTACGCCCGGGGCGAGCTGCCGCTGCGGGTGCACAAGACGATCCCGGCCACGGCGCTGGACGAGGCGATCGACAGCGGCTGGGCCACCGGCGACGGGGACCGGTGGCTGAGCACCGGCCCGGTGAAGATCTTCACCGACGGCGCGCTCGGCTCGCACACCTGCCTGATGAGCGAGCCGTACGACGGCGAGCCCGGCAACCACGGCATCGCCGTCACCCCGGCCGAGGAGTTCGAGCGGCTGCTGGCCACCGCCGCCGGGGCCGGCATCGCGGTGGCGGCGCACGCCATCGGCGACGCGGCGAACCGGATGGTGCTGCGGGCGTACGCGCGCTGGCGCGATTCGGCCGGGCCTGGCGCGGCGCGGCTGCGGCACCGGATCGAGCACACGCAGCACCTGCTGCCCGAGGACGTGCCGTTGCTCGCCCGCTCCGGGGTGATCGCCTCGATGCAGCCCACCCACTGCACCAGCGACATTCCGCTGACCAGCCGGATGCTCGCCGGCCGGGACCTCGCCTCGTACGCCTGGCGCAGCCTGCTCGACGCCGGGGCCGTCGTGGCGTTCGGGTCGGACGCCCCGGTGGAGGACCCCGACCCGTTCTTCGGCGTGCACGCCGCGGTGACCCGGCAGCAGCCCGACGGGACCCCGCCCGGCGGCGTCGACCCGCACGAGCGGCTCGACCTGGACACGGCGCTGCGCTGCTTCACCGGGGCCGGCGCGTACGCCTCCTACGAGGAGCACCTGAAGGGGCGGCTGCGCCCCGGCATGCTCGCCGACTTCATCGCGCTGCCCACCGACCCGTACCGGGTGGAGCCGGCGCGACTGCGGGACCTGACAGTGGCGCTGACCGTGGTCGGCGGCGTGGTGCGCTGGCAGCGCTGACCGTGTCCCGCCCGGACGCCGCTGTCCGGGCGGGACACGGCTCTCAGGCGCCCTTCACCCAGCCGAGGCTGAACCGGGCGAAGTAGATGCCGCCGGTGTCGCCCACCTCGTACAGGTTGCCGACCGTGCCGTTGGCCAGCACCGCCATCGTCGAGTAGCCGGCGCCGCCGGGCTTGACCAGTGCCCGCGCCGGCCAGCTCGCGCCGTCGTCGGTGGACAGCCGTACGGTGAGGTCGTTGCGCGCGCTCGGGTGCGCGTTGTTGCTGAACAAGGCCGTGCGGGTCCGCACCGGCGCCCGGTTCGCGCCGACCTCGGCGGGCCGCAGGTAGGACATCTCGTCGGCGTTGCACAGCGGGTCGGTCAGCAGCGTGCTGGCCGTGGCCGGGCCGAACGTCGCGGCGCCGTCGGTGGAGGTGGCGTAGAAGCGGCTGCGGGTCGAGTTGTGCCGCATGTTCTGCACTATCGCGCCGGTGCCGCGCTCGATCACCTTGCTCTCGTTGATGTTCCCGCCGGCGGATCCGCCACGGCGCCAGGTCGCGCCGTTGTCGTCGCTGTAGATGTTCGCGGCGTGGCTGGTGCCGGCCGAGTCCCGGTAGGCGATCGGCTGGATCAGGCGGCCGGTGCTGGTCTGGATGCCGTGGCCGGAGGCGAAGAACACCTGCCGCCAGGTGGGGTCCTTGACCGCCGGGTTCAGCTCGACGGGCGCGCTCCAGGTGGCGCCGTTGTCCCGGCTGGTGATGTAGCGCAGGTGCATGCTGTTCGGGTCGTCGGCGGTGTTCAGGCCGGAGCCGCCGGACCAGAAGCTGATGCCGGGCCTGGGGGAGTAGGTGAAGAAGCAGTAGACGACGCCGGTGGCGCGGTCCACGAGCAGGCTGGGGTCGCCGACGCCCTCGCTGGTGGTGGGCGGGGCGTGGATGACCCGGGGCTGCTCGAAGGTGCGGCCGCCGTCGGTGCTGCGGATCATCACGATCTGGATGTTGTTGGTGCCGCCGCCGAGGTCGTACGAGCCGTTCACCCGGGCGTCGGCCACGGCGATGACGGTGCCGTTGTTGGTGACGGCCAGGCCGGGGATGCGGACCGAGGCGACGGTGCCGTCGTACCGGCCGCCCGTGCCGTTGAGGTCGCGGATCACGGTCTGCGTGGTGAGCAGCGTGGTGCTGGTCATCTGCGGGTTGCCGGTGGCCAGGTCGCAGGAGGTGGTGCCGCGCAGCGTGGTGTCGAAGCCGGGGGCGGTGACCCGCAGCGTGTACGGGGCGCCGGCGCCGACGGTCCAGTAGTGCAGGTAGTTGCCGCCGGCGGCGATGGTGCGGGTCCACGGCGAGCCGGTGCGTCCGGGCCACGTGACGGTGAAGTCCCGGGCGGTCGTGGTGCGGTTCTCCAGCGCGAGCTGGAGGCGGCCGTTGGTGCAGTCGAAGCTGGTGAGCGCGGACATGCCGGTGCCGCAGTGGAAGAGGCCGGAGGTGGTCTCGTCCAGGCCGGTCGGGGTCGTCGTGCGCAGCGTGTACGGCGTGCCGGGGGACAGCGTCCAGTACAGCTCGGCGCCGCTGCCGGCCGCGACGGTGCGGGTCCAGGGCGAGCCGGACCGGCCGGGCCAGGTGACTGTGTACGTCTGTGCCGTGGTGCTGCGGTTGTCCAGAAGCAGGAGCAGCCGGCCGGTGGTGCAGTCGGCGCCGACGGTGGCGCTCACGCCGGTGGGGGCGGCCTGGGCCGGGGTGGCGGGGAGCACCGTCAGCAGGCCGAGGAGGACGGCCAGGACGGCGGTCACCCGGCGTGGTATCGCACGGACAGGGGGCACGGGGGATTCCTTCCGGACGGGGGTGGGGATCGGAGCGATAGCATCAGACGTCGGACGTCCGATGTTGGGTACGTACGCTAAGCCGATCGATGGGACCCGTCAAGGAATCGGACGATGTGGACCGTGCACAAAGGGCGCGCGCAGGCCGGCCGGTCCGCGGCCGGCCTGCCGGTGTCCGGTCGCCGGGTCAGGCCTGGGCGGCGCGGGCGATGCTCGCCCGGATGGGCGCGTAGTGCTCGGCGATGGCCGAGCGCAGCGCCGCCGCGTCCCCGGCGGTGAGGGCGGCCACGATGGCCTGGTGCCGCTGGGCGGTGATGACCCGGTCCTCCGGCTCGGTGCGCAGGGTCGGCGCGACGATGGCCTGCACCTGCCAGAACGCCTCGGTCAGCTGGACCAGCAGGTCGTTGCCGAGCGGCTCCATCAGCTTCAGGTGGAAGGCCCGGTCGACGTCGAGGAAGTCCTCGCCCTGCGCCGCCCGGCTGCGCATCTCGTCGGCGAGCGCGGACAGCTCCGACCGGTGCTCCTCGTCCAGGGCGTCGATGACGGTGGCCGCCAGCCCCTGCTCCAGCGTCTGCCGGATGTCGACGACCTGGGCCAGTACGTGGTGGTCGTCCTCGCCGCTGAGCAGCCCTCGGAACGTCAGGCTCTCCACCAGGGCGTTGAGGGACATCCGGCCGACGAACGTGCCGTGGCCGTGGCGCACCTCGACGATGTCGAGCGCGGAGAGGATCTTGACGGCCTCGCGGACGCTGGAGCGGCTGGCGCCGACCGCCTCGCACAGCTCCGTCTCGGTGGGCAGGAGATTGCCCGGCTTGAGGCGGTTGTGCAGGATGTACTCCTTGATCCTGGTGGCGACCTCCTGCCGGCGAGGGCTCGGCCGCTCGGCGCCGCGTAGCGGACTGGCGTCAATGGTCGTCATCTGCCCCTTGCCCTTCGTTCCCGAATCTGACACCCTCACCCTACCGGCATCAGACGTCAGACGTCATACACCTTACACTTCACATCCCCGGCGCGAGCGGCGACGCGAGCGCATGAAGAGCCTATGGAGGCATCTACGTGAGCACCACCGGTAAGTCGCGGAGCTGGCGCGTGCCGCGCCGCCGCGTCCGCCCCCTGGCCGTCGCCTCCCTCGGAGCGACCCTCGCCCTCGGGCTGGTGGCCTGCAGCGGCGGTCCCGCCTCGACCAACGCGGTCAGCGGCGGGAAGGCGGGCACGTCGATCGAGGCCACCCTGGCGTTCACGCTCTCCAGCGGTTTCGACCCGGGCAACGCCTCCTCCGCCGTGGCGACCGCCGTCAACCAGCACGTCTTCGAGGGTCTCGTGGACCTCGACCCGATCACGCGGGAACCCTACAACGCGCTGGCCAAGAGCGACCCGACGCCCGGCGCCGACGGCCTCACGTACACCGTGACGCTGCGCGACGGCGCGAAGTTCTCCGACGGCACCCCCGTCACCGCCGAGGACGTCGCCTGGTCGTTCACCCGCGTGCTGAAGCCGGCGGACCCGAAGGCGCCGCCGCTGATGCAGGGCTTCGTCTCGTTCCTCGACAGCGTCACCGCCAAGGACGCGGCCACCGTCGAGTTCAAGCTGAAGTACCCGTTCGCCCTGTTCAGCGAGCGGATCTCGGTCATCAAGACGATGACGTGGAACACCACCACCGAGGCGTCGGCCCGGGTGTCGGACCTGCAGGGCGGCCGCGTGCAGGCCATCGAGGCCGTGCCGTACCTGAACGTCGACTCGCTCAAGGACAAGTACACGATCGACGTGAAGCAGGCCTTCAACCAGGTCTTCCTCATGTTCAACAACGCCGCCGCGCCGTTCAGCGACAAGCGCGTCCGCCAGGCCCTGCACTACGCCATCGACAAGGACGCGGTCATCAAGACCGCGCTCAACGGCTACGGCAGCCCGGCGACCAGCTACCTCGACGAGGGCAACAAGGCGTACCAGAAGGCCGCCACCGTCTACGACTACAACCCGGACAAGGCCAAGGCCCTGCTCCAGGAGGCCGGCGTCACCAACCTGTCGTTCCGGCTCGACACCACCGACAACTCGGTGGTCAAGGACGTCGCCCCCCTGGTCATCGAGCAGTGGAAGAAGATCGGCGTCAACGCCACGCTCAACACCGTGCCGTCCTCGGCCATCTACGGCGACATCGTCCCCAAGGACACATTCCGGGTGCTCATGGCCACCGGTGACCCGAGCGTCTTCGGCGTCGACACCGACCTGCTGATGCGCTGGTACTACTTCGGCGAGACCTGGCCGGGCCAGCGTTACCGCTGGAGCGACGCCAACCGCAAGGCCATGGGCGACCTGCTGGACAAGGCCGCGCAGACCTCCGACGAGGCGGCCCGCAAGGCGCTGTGGAAGCAGGCCCTGGACATGGTGGCGGACGACGCCCCGCTCTACCCGATCCTGCACACCAAGGTCGTCACCGCGTACGACCCGGCCAAGCTCGACGGCTTCTCGGGCGCCTCGACCACCGGCCTGTACTTCCTGGGCACCGGCCGGACCGGCTGAGCCCACTCGGGGCTCCGCCCCCGCCTCCGTCCCGTCCGGCCGCACGTGACCCGTGCGGCCGGACGGGACGCCCCGGCGCCCCGCCACGAGAAAGAGAATCCATGCTGACCGTCCTGAACCTGGTCGCACGACGATTCCTGACGCTGATCCCCCTGGTGCTGGGCATCACGCTCTTCGTCTTCGTGATCATGCAGTTCTCCCCGATCGACCCGGCGCTGTCCGTCCTCGGCGACCAGGCCACGCCGGCGCAGGTCGAGGCGTTCCGCGCCGCGAACGGGCTGAACGACCCGCTGCCGCTGCGCTACCTGCACTTCCTCGGCGACCTCGTCCGCGGCGACCTCGGCATGACGTTCCCGCCGTCGGTCCCGGTCGCCGAGAAGATCGCCATGGCGTTGCCGCTGACCATCCAGCTCACCGCGCTCGGCGTCGTCGGCGCGCTGGTCATCGCGCTGGCCCTCGGCATCCCGGCCGCCCTGTACCGGGACCGCTGGCCCGACCAGGTCATCCGGATCGTCTCCATGGCCGGCATCGCCACGCCTTCGTTCTGGCTGGCCCTGCTGTTCATCCAGGAGTTCTCGGTCCGCCGCCCGATCTTCCCGACCGGTGGATACGTCAACCCCGCCGACTCGGTCGGCCTCTGGCTGCAGTCCCTCGCGCTGCCCGCGCTGGCGCTGGCCGTACCGGTCGGCTGCTCGCTGGCCCGCATCGTCCGCACGTCGATGGTCGAGGAACTCGACAAGGACTACGTCCGCACCGCCGTCGGCGCCGGACTGCCACCGCGCGTGGTGATCGGCCGCAACGTGCTGCGCAACGCGCTGGTCAACCCGCTCACCGCGCTCGGCCTGCGGATCGGCTACCTCATCGGCGGCACCGTCGTCATCGAGGCCATCTTCTCGCTGCCCGGCATGGGCACCCAGATCATGAGCGCCGTCCAGCAGAACGACACCGCGCTCGCCCAGGGCACCGTGCTCACCATCGCGCTGTGCTTCGTCCTGGTGAACCTGGTCGTCGACATCCTCTACCTCTTCGCCAACCCCCGACTGCGCGGAGGCCACTGATGCGCCGGTCCCTCACCACGCGGCTGTCCCGCCCCGGCATGGCCTTCGCCCGGCTCGGTCTCGCGGCCCGGTTCGCGCTCGGCTTCGTCGCGCTCATCGTCGTGGTCGGCGTGCTCGCCCCGCTGCTGCTGCGCCACGACCCCACCCAGACCGGCCTCGGACCGGCGCTGACCGGCCCGAACGGCGACTTCTGGTTCGGCCTGGACAAACTCGGCCGCGACGTCTTCTCCCGGCTGGTCGCCGGCACCCGGCGCTCCCTGATCGTCGGTTTCGGCGCGGCCGGCATCGCGCTGGTGCTCGGCGCGATCCTCGGCGCGCTCGCCGGCAGCAGCCGCACCGTCGTCGACGAGATCATCATGCGCTGCCTCGACGTGGTCATGGCCTTCCCCACGATCGTGCTCTCCGCGCTGCTGATCATCTCGTTCGGCAAGAACAGCCTGCTGGTCCTCGTCATCGCGATCGGGTTCGTGTTCACCCCGTCGGTCGCGCGCATCGTCCGCGCCAACGTGCTGTCCCAGTACGGCGAGGACTACGTGGCCGCCGAGCGCATCATCGGCGCCCGCCGCCCGCACATCCTCTGGCGGCACGTCCTGCGCAACTGCGCCGCCCCGATCCTCGTCTTCGTCACCGTCATGGTGGCCGACGCGATCGTCTTCGAGGCGTCCCTGTCCTTCATCGGCGGCGGCCTCGCCCCGCAGGAGGCGGCCTCCTCGTGGGGCTCGGTCATCGCCTTCGGCAAGGAGATGGTGCAGATCGGCGGCTGGTGGGCCACGTTCTTCCCCGGCCTGCTGATCCTGCTCACCGTGCTGGCGCTCAACGTGCTCTCCGAGGGCATGTCCGACGCCTGGGCCGCCCCGGCAGCGCGCCGCGCCACGTCCACCACCAGCGGTGACGCGCTGGAGCAGGCGCAGCCCGGCACCGGCGAGGTGGTCGAGCTGCCCGGCCTCGCCGAGGCGGCGCAGCGGCTGCGTGAGCGCGCCCGCCCGCTGCCGCAGGGCAAGCCGGTCCTTCAGGTCAGCGACCTGTCCATCGGCTTCGAGGGCCGCCACCGCGGCGTCGACATCGTCGACGGGCTCACCTTCGACGTACGCCCCGGCGAGGTCGTCGGCCTGTTGGGGGAGTCCGGCTCCGGCAAGTCGCTGAGCGTCCTCGCCGTCATGGGTCTGCTGCCGCAGGGCGCCCGGGTACGCGGCGAGATCCGCTTCCAGGACACGGACCTGCTGAAACTCAACGCCAAGGGCCGCCGCGCCCTGATGGGCCGCGAGATCGCCATGGTCTACCAGGACGCGCTGTCGGCGCTGAACCCGGCGCTGCGCGTCGGCGCCCAGCTCGCCCAGATGATCCGCCGCGGCGGCACCCGCTCGGCCGAGGAACTGATGCGGCTGGTCGGGCTGGACCCGCGGCGCACGCTCGCCGCGTACCCGCACGAGCTGTCCGGCGGGCAGCGGCAGCGCGTGGTGATCGCCATGGCGCTGTCCCGTGACCCGAAGCTGATCATCGCGGACGAGCCGACCACAGCGCTCGACGTCACCGTGCAGGCCCAGGTGATGGCGCTGCTGCTGGAGCTGCGCGAGCGGCTCGGCTTCGCCCTCATCCTGGTCAGCCACGACCTCGCCCTGGTCAGCGACGTCTGCGACCGGGTCGTGGTGATGTACGGCGGGCAGATCGTGGAGACCGGCGTGACCGCCGACGTGATGGAGGCGCCCGCCCACCACTACGCCCGCGGGCTGCTCGGCTCGGTCCTGTCCCTGGAGACCGGCGCGGAACGGCTCACCCAGATCCGCGGCGTGGTGCCCTCACCGGCCGACTTCCCGAAGGGTTGCCGGTTCTCCGACCGCTGCCCGATGGCGACCGAGATCTGCCGGGACACCGCGCCCACCATGGCGGGCACGGACGGCCACGGGTACGCCTGCCACCACCCCGCCGTCACCGTCAGCGAGAAGGAGCCGGCCCGATGAGCGCCACCGCCGAGCACCGGCCGATCGCCGAGCTGAGCGACGTGCACGTGGTGCACGCCGCGCGCGGCGGCGGCATGTTC
>NZ_JAGPXV010000419.1:0-5279 GCF_018070405.1 Micromonospora sp. D75 | reverse complement strand
GGACGCCGCGGGCGCCGAGCAGGTTCGCGGTGAGCGCGCCCACCGGCCCGCAGCCGATGACGGCGACGTCGACCTCCTGGACGGCCTGGCGATCCGGCGGCTGAACTGATCCCATCGTGATGCCCTTTCGGAACGTGGTCCCGGACGGCTCCGGCCGTCCGACGCCGACCAGGGCACCAGCCCGGCGTGGAAAGGGTGTGGAGAAGGCGTGGAGGCGGGCCGCCACACCGGTCAGAACGTCGCGAACCGCTGCCGCAGCAGTGCGGCGCCCTGGTCGGCGGCGATCCGGGCGCCGAGGTCCCACTCCGCGCGGTCGCGGCGCGCGACCCCACGGATCCGGTGCAGCTCCGCGACGACGACGCGCTCACCGAACCGGTCCGCCACGGCCAGCCCTTCCTCGGCCAGCGTCGCGGCGGTCTCCGCGCGGCCGGCGGTCAGGTACGCCTCGGCCATCGCGGCACACGTGATGGTGCGGGTGGACCGCAACCCGGGACGGTAGAACCCGTCGGCGGCAGCGCGCATCGCGTCGAGCCGGCCGTGGTCGCCGGCGCGGGCGGCGGCCCACTCCAGGAAGTACGCGCCGGTCGCCGTCATGTGCGGCAGGCCGGTGGACCTCCCGATGTCCCGGCACCGCCGTCCCGCGGCGTCGGCCGCGTCGACGTCGTGTTCCTGCATCGCCAGCCAGGCCGCGTAGAGCGCCGCGTTGGCCCGGCCGTACGGGTCGTCCAGTTCCTCGGCGAGGGCCTCGGCGTCGGCGATGTCCGCCCGGGCGCCGGCCGGGTCGCCGCGCATCGACCGCACGAGTGCCCGGAAGTTGTGGCAGGCCAGCACCGGCCGCCGGCCGACCTCCCGGCGCAGCAGCGCCCGGTCGACGGTACGCAGCCGTTCGATGCCGGCGCTGAGCCGCCGCTCGGCCTCGGCCTGACGGCCGGTGAAGTAGCCGACCGCGCCGAGCAGGTACTCACCGGCCACGGCGATCAGCCCGCTGCCGTCGTCCGCGGACCGCACCAGGCGCCCGGCGAGGTCGGCGCAGATCGCGAACTCGGCCCGGTTGGCGGCCAGCTCACCCAGCGCCCAGAGCGCGTGCCGGAGGTCGGTGTCCGGCCCGACGAGCGTCAGCAGCTCCCGGGCGCGGGCGCAGACCTGGTCGACGGCGTCGCTGCCGACGCCGACGGTCATCTGCAACAGCGCCGCGCGGCGCAGCTGGACGGTCAGTTCGGTGGACGCCGCGTCGGGCGAGGTCTGCGCGGCCGGGGCCAGCCGGTGCGCGGCGCGTTCGAGGTGACCGAGCGCGTCCTCGTAGGCGACCCGCCGCGTCGCGTCGTCGGCGGCGCGCAGCGACCACCGCAGGTGGTCCTCGCCGTGTCCGAGGCCGATCGCCTGACCGTAGTGGCGGGCCAGCTCGGCCGGCGCGACACCGGCGGCCCGCTCGTACGCGCGCGCCAGCCGGGCGTGCAACGCGGCCCGGCGCGGCGGGACCAGCTCGGCGTAGGTGACCTCGGCGATCAGCGGATGGCGGAACGTGACGGTGCCCGGCCCCGCCTCGGTGACCAGCGCGGCCGTGTACGCCGGGGCGAGCGCTTCGGCGACCGCCGGTGCGGTGGTGTCCAGCGCCGCCACCATCACCTGCAGGTCCAGGTCGTGTCCGGCCACGCTGAGCAGGTCGAGGCAGCGTCGGGCGGGCTCGGGCAGCCCGACGAGCCGCAGCCGTACCGTGTCCCGGATGCTCGGCGGCAGTTCCGCGTCGGCCGCCGCGTCGGTGCGGGACCGCAGCAGCTCGGTGAGGAAGAACGGGTTCCCGCCGGTGCGGGTGACGAGGCGGGCCACCACCGGCTCCGGCGGCGCCCCCCCGGGCCGGCGCCGGACGAGGGTGGCGACCGAGGCGGCGGCCCCCCCGGCGAGCCGGAGCTGACCGAAGTCGCGGCCGCGCGCCAGCTCGGCGACCGTCGCCACCAGGGCCGGGTCGTTGTCGTACGGACGGAGCGTTGCGACCACCAGCGCCCGGGACGTGGACAGCCCGGCGGAGAGGTAGCGCAGCAACAGCAGCGAGTCCGGGTCGGCGGCGTGCAGGTCGTCCAGCACGACCAGCAGGCCGTGCCGCCGGGCCGCCGCGTGCACCAGGCCGGACGCCGCCTCGTACACCTGGAACCGCGCCGTGGGGTCGAGGCCGCCGCCTTCCGCGGGGCCGGGCAGCGATCCGGCGGCGAACCCGCCCAGGCGGCTCGCCGAGCCGGTGGCGCCGGCGTCCGGCATCGCCGCGAGCGCGCGTACCACCTGGTTCCACAGCCAGAACGGTGGCGCCTGCCCGACGTCGGGACAGCGACCCCAGACGACCGGCACGCCGCCGGTGGCGGCCCGGTCGCCGAGCGCCGCGGCGAGGCTGGTCTTGCCGATGCCCGCCTCCCCCACCACTGCCAGCACCCGCCCGCCGCGCCGGGTGGCCGCGTCGAGCGTCTCCCGCAGCAGCGCAAGCTCGGCGCCGCGCCCCACGAGCGGGTCCGCGTGCCGCCGCGGCGACTCCGCGGCCGGGCCCGGTTCGGGTTCGGCCGGCGCCGGCGCGGGCCCGGCCGCCCGCACGACCTGCCGGCCGGCCACCGCCGAGGGTCCGGGCTGCGCCGGTACGGCCTGCTCCAGGATCAGCCGGTGCGCCGCCCGCATCTGCTCACCGGGGTCGAGGCCGTACTCGGCGGCGAGGACCCGGCGGCCCTCGTCGAAGGCCGCGAGCGCCTCGGTCTGCCGGCCGGACCGGGACAGCGCCAGCATCAACTGCGCGCGGGCCCCCTCGCGCAGCGGATTCGCCGACACGAAGCGGCGCAGTTCCGCCAGCAGCGGCGCGTGCCGGCCGGCCGCGACGGCAGCCGTCAGGCGGCCCTCCTCGGCGGTGAGCCGCAGCTCGGTCAGCCGCGCCACCTCCGGACGCACCGCGTTCAGCTCGCCGACGCCGGCGAGCGGTTCGCCCCGCCACAGTGCCAGCGCCTCGGCGTACGTCCGCTCGGCGACCGCCGGCTGCCCGGCCGCGAGCGTGTCCGCCGCCCGGTCCACCAGGCGTCCGAATCGGATCGCGTCGACGGCATCGTCCTCGACCCGCAGCTCGTACCCCCGGGGGCGGCTGCGCAGGACGCGCGCCGGCTCGCGGTGGGACCGCTCGGGCTCCACCGCCCGGCGCAGTCCGGCGACGTAGGTGCGCAGCGTCGTGTGGGCGCTGGCCGGCGGTCGCCCGTCCCACAGCGCCTCGACCAGCCAGTCGGCGGCGACGAACCGGTTCGGCCGCAGCAGGAACAGGGCCAGCAGGGCCCGCTGCTTCGGCCCGCCGAGCGGCACGCCTCGCCCGTCCCGGTCGATGCCGGGCGGACCCAGCACCCGGAACCGCACGCCATCACCCTTACGACGATGTTCACATGTCCGATGCCGAGTATGGCAGTGTGAACGCCACATCGGACATCGGCGAACCGGTTCCGGTCCGGCGCGTTCCGCGTGTCGCACGGTGAACGTGCTGGTGACGGGCCGACGCCGTGGGAGCGGTACCAGCCGGGGCCACAATTCGGGCCGTCCGGTCGCTACACTCCCCGAAAACGCCCGTAACCCCACCGGCGGGCGGCGCTGATCAGAATCGAATGGAGACGCCTGTGACCCGCGACAAGGCGGCACCCCCCGGCATCGACCTCAACGTTCCCAGCGTCGCCCGGGTCTACGACTACTTCCTGGGCGGCAAGGACAACTTCGAGGTCGACCGGAAGGTCGCCGAGCACGCGCTGCGGATCACGCCGGACGGGCCCGCCGCCGGCCAGGCCAACCGGGCGTTCCTGCGCCGGGTCATCCGGTTCCTGGTCACCGAGGCGGGCATCGACCAGTTCCTCGACCTCGGCTCGGGGCTGCCCACGCAGGGCAACGTGCACGAGGTCGCCACCGAGCACAACCCGGCCGCCCGGGTGGTCTACGTGGACAACGACCCGATCGTGCTGACCCACGGGCGGGCGCTGCTCGCCGCGGAGGGCACCGCAACGGTGATCCAGGCCGACGTCCGGGCACCGCAGGAGATCCTCAACGACCCGGACGTCCGCCGGTTCCTCGACTTCGACCGGCCGATCGGGTTGCTGCTCTTCGCGATCCTGCACCACCTCGGCGACGACGAAAACCCGGGCGCGGTGGCGGCGGAGCTGATCGACGCGATGCCGTCCGGCAGCTACGTGGCGATCTCGCACTTCCGCGACCCCGGCGAGCGCGACCCGGAGGGCTCCCGCAAGGCGCGCGAGGTCGAGCGGGTCTTCAACGAGTCGCTGGGCACCGGCCGCTGGCGTACCGACGAGGAGATCCTCGCCTTCGCCGACGGGCTGACGGTGCTGGAGCCGGGGCTGGTGCCGCTGGCCGAGTGGCGTCCGGATCCGGGCGCGCCCGCGCCGCAGCAGACCGACACCTACCACACGTTCGTCGGGCTACTCGCCCGCAAACCGTAGGTCCGTCGCGGGCTCGCCGTCGATCGACACCGTCGCCAGCAGCGCCGGATGGTCGGTCGTCCCGCGCATGTCCACCGGCCGGTGGCAGCAGATCGTGACGTCGCCCGTCGTCACCATCTGCTGCCGGGCGCCGTCGTCGATCCGCCGGTAACCCGCCGGCACGCACGACCGCACGTCCGGCGTGCCGCCGACGCGCAGGTTGAGGTCACCGGCGAGCACTGTGGGCGCGTACCCGCCGTCGCGGCGGATCGCCGGCACCACCGCGCCGACCAGTTGGGCGCACTGGGCCAGCGCGACCTGACCGCTGGTGTTCGCCAGGTGCGTGGTGCAGGCGTGCAGCAGCCCGGCGGCCCGCAGGCAGAGCCAGACCCGCTCCTCCGGGTCGGCGAAATCCTGCGCCGGGTAGGTGCCGCGGTGCACTGTGGGCCGCGCGCCGCGCGCGTCGAGGCGGGTCAGCAACCCGATCCCGTACGGCTGGCCGTTGTTGCAGTAGGTGGGCCCGGCGTTGGGGCGGTCACCGGCGGCGTGGAACGCGGACACCACCGTGCCGCCGGGACGGGCGGCCCGCAGCGCGCGCTCCAGCGTCTCCACGTCGTCGCGGCAGATCTCGTTGAGCGTGACCAGGTCGGGCCGCTCGACGGCGATCACGTCGGCGGCCTGGCGGACGGCCCGGCCGGTGTAGCAGCCGGCCCGGCCGCTGGGGCAGAGGTTCATCTGGAGCACCCGCAGCGTCCCGGACCCGGGCTCGCCGAGCGGCGCCGCCCCGGCGGGCAGCCCGGCCACGACGAGCAGGCACACCAGCGCCCACGCCCGGCGGGCACGCCG
>NZ_JAGPXV010000418.1:0-5281 GCF_018070405.1 Micromonospora sp. D75 | reverse complement strand
CGGTCATGCGGCGGCCTCCACAGAGTCGGTGGGTGCGAGGAGGGCGACGGGGTAGGTGCTCAGCAGATCATGAAGGAGCAGCTCAGAACCACTGTAGACCCGTCCGGTGAACAAGTCGGTGCACTCGTGAACGGGAAGTGACAGCGCCGTGTCCCGCCAGCCGCCGGAGCGGGCCAGCCGCAGCGGCAGCCGGGTCGCCACCGCGACCGCCCCGCCCCGGTCGAAGGCCACCGCGTGCGCGGCGGCCGGGCCGCGCGCGGGCACCGGCCGGTAGCCGCCGAACAGGTCCGGGCGGTCGCGGCGCAGCCGCAGCGTCCGGGACACCACGAGCAGCTTGGCCGCGCCGTCGGCGGCCACCGCGGGCCGCCAGCCGGCGTCGAGCCGGGCCAGCAGGTCCCGGCGTACGGCGAAGTCGACCGGCCGCCTGTTGTCCGGGTCGACGAGCGAGTTCTCCCACAGCTCGGTGCCCTGGTAGACGTCGGGCACACCGGGCATGGCGAGCTGGACCAGCTTCTGCCCGAGCGCGTTCGACCAGCCGGGCGGCGTGATCTCGGCGGCGAACGCGGTGATCTGGGCGTGCAGCTCCGGGTCGTCGTACATCCGGTCGACCAGGGCGTGCAGCTCGTGCTCGAAGCCCGGGTCCGGGTCGGCCCAGCTGGTGGTGACGGACGCCTCCCGGGCGGCCTTCTCGGCGTACCCGTGCAGTCGTTCCCGTTCGATCGGCCACGCCCCGACGGCGGTCTGCCAGAGCAGGTGGGCCAGCGCGGGGTCGGCCAGCGGCGCGCGCGACATCCAGTCGGCGACCCGTTCGGCCCAGCGGCCGGGCAGCTCGGACAGCACCGCGAGCCGGGCGCGGACGTCCTCGCCGCGCTTGGTGTCGTGGGTGGACAGCGCGGTCATGCTCGCCGGCCAGCGCACGTGCCGGGCGGCGGCGAAGCGGTGCAGCTCGGCCGCTGGCACACCGAAGTGGGCCGGGCTGCCGCCGACCTCGTTGAGCGCGACGAACCGGCTCCACCTGTAGTACGCGGTGTCCTCCACGCCCTTGGCCATCACCGCGCCGGTCAGCTGCGGGAACCGGGCGGCCAGCTCGTGGCCGGGGTCGCGCAGCCGGGCGGTGACCTGGTCGAGCACGCCGGTCAGGTCGGGACGGCGGCGGCCTGCCTCGCTGCGGGCGGCGGCCAGGTGCCGGGCGCCTTCGGGCGGGTATCCGCGGTAGACCGGGAAGCACGCGGCCAGCTCGGCCAGGGCGGCGCGGACCTGCTCGCCGGGCAGCTCCGGCACGAGCGCGGCCAGCCGGGTCAGCTCGGCGGCGAGCAGCCGGGTGGCGGCCTCCAGCTTGGTGGCGTGCGTCAGGTCCGCCCAGGACGTGTGCCGGCCGGTGAGCCGGCCGTCGAGCGCGGTGAAGTCCGCCTCGGCGTCCGGGTCGACGAACAGCCCGGACACGGCGGCCAGCGCGTCGTAGCCGGTGGTGCCGTCGACCGGCCAGTCCGGCAGGTCCTCGCCGTACTCCAGGATCTTCTCCACCACGAGCCAGCTCTGCGGCGCGGCGGCGCGCAACCGGGCCAGGTAGCCGGCCGGGTCGCGCAGCCCGTCCGGGTGGTCGACGCGGATGCCGTCGACCTCCCCGGCGTCGACCCAGCGCAGGATCTCCGCGTGGGTGGCGTCGAACACCTCCGGGTCCTCCACCCGCAGGCCGGCCAGGTCGGACACGGCGAAGAACCGGCGGTACGTCAGCTCGGCGTCGCCGCGCCGCCAGTTCACCAGCTCGTAGTGCTGCCGGTCGTGCACCTGCCGGGGCGTGCCGTCGCCGGTGCCGTCGGCCACCGGGAACCGGTGCTCGTGGTAGCGCAGCTCCCCGTCGACGAGCTTCAGGTCGTCGAGCGCGTCGGCGCTGTCGGCGAGCACCGGCAGCAACAGCCGCCCGCGGTCCCAGTCGATGTCGAACCAGCGCGCGTACGCCGAGTCGCGTCCCCGCCGCAGCACGTCCCACCAGGCCGGGTTGGCCTCGGGCCGGGCGACGCCGGCGTGGTTGGGCACGATGTCCACGACCAGGCCCAGCCGGGCCGCGCGCAGCGCCCGGACCAGCCGTGCCCGGGCGGGCTCGCCGCCGAGCTGCGGGTTGACCGCGCGGTGGTCCACCACGTCGTAGCCGTGCGTGGAGCCGGGCGTGGCGGTGAGCAGGGGCGCGGTGTAGAGGTGGGTGACGCCGAGCGCGGCGAGGTAGCCCGCCAGCTCGGCCGTGGCGTCCAGGTCGAAGCCGGGACGCACCTGGACCCGGTAGGTCGAGCGGGGGGTGTCGGGCATGGGTCAGGCCGTCCTCTCCAGGACCAGCAGCGAGCGGTCCGGCACGCAGACCGTGCCGCCCGCCTCGACCAGTGTCGTCTTCTCCGGGTCGGGTTCCGCGGTGCTGATCACCAACTCCCACCGGCTGCCGAACTCCTCGCCGGGCAGCGTGAAGTCCAGCGGCGCGTCGTGCGCGTTGAACAGCAGCAGGAACGAGTCGTCGCGGTGGCGCTGGCCGTACTGGCCGCGTTCCCCGATGCCGTCGCCGTTGACGAACAGGGCCACCGAGCGGCCGAAGTCGTTGCCCCAGTCCTCGCCGGTCATCTCCCGGCCGTCCGGGGTGTACCAGGCCAGGTCCGGCAGTCCGGAGCCGGCGGCCCGGCCGCCCACCGGCAGGCCGGTGAAGAACCGGCGGCGGCGGAACACCTGGTGCCGGTTGCGGAAGTCGGTGAGCCGGCGGACGAAGTCCAGCAGCTCGTCGTCGGCCCGGTCCCAGTCCACCCAGGCGATCTCGCTGTCCTGGCAGTAGGCGTTGTTGTTGCCGCGCTGGGTGCGGCCCAGCTCGTCGCCGTGGCCGAGCATCGGCACGCCCTGGGACAGCATCAGCGTGGCCAGGAAGTTGCGCCGCTGCCGGGCCCGCAGCGCGCGTACGCCCGGGTCGTCGGTCTCGCCCTCGACGCCGCAGTTCCAGGACCGGTTGTGGCTCTCCCCGTCCCGGTTGTCCTCGCCGTTCGCCTCGTTGTGCTTGTCGTTGTAGGAGACCAGGTCGGCCAGCGTGAACCCGTCGTGGCAGGTGACGAAGTTGATGCTGTGGAACGGGCGGCGGCCGTCGTCCTGGTAGAGGTCGGCGGAGCCGGAGATGCGGGAGGCGAACTCGGCGAGCGTGGCCGGCTCGCCGCGCCAGAAGTCGCGTACGGTGTCGCGGTACTTGCCGTTCCACTCGGTCCACTGCGGCGGGAAGTTGCCGACCTGGTAGCCGCCGGGGCCGACGTCCCACGGCTCGGCGATGAGCTTCACCCGGCCGACCACCGGGTCCTGCTGCACCACCTCGAAGAAGGTGGACAGGCGGTCCACCTCGTAGAACTCGCGGGCCAGCGTGGCCGCCAGGTCGAACCGGAAGCCGTCGACGTGCATCTCGGTCACCCAGTAACGCAGCGAATCCATGATCAGTTGCAGCGAGTGCGGGCTGCGGACGTTGAGGCTGTTGCCGGTGCCGGTGTAGTCGACGAAGTAGCGCCGGTCGTCCTCGGAGAGCCGGTAGTAGCTGGGCGTGTCGATGCCCTTGAAGCTCAGCGACGGCCCGAGGTGGTTGCCCTCGGCGGTGTGGTTGTAGACCACGTCGAGGATGACCTCGATGCCGGCCGCGTGCAGCGCCTTGACCATGCCCCGGAACTCCTGCACCTGCTGGCCCAGGCGGCCCAGCGCGGAGTAGCCGTGGTGCGGGGCGAAGAAGCCGATGGTGTTGTAGCCCCAGTAGTTGCGCAGCCCCAGGTCGGCCAGGCGGTGGTCGTGCACGAACTCGTGCACCGGCATCAGCTCCACCGCCGTGACGCCGAGCCGTTTGAAGTGCTCGATCATCACCGGTGAGGCGATCGCCGCGTACGTGCCGCGCAGCTCCTCCGGGATGCCCGGGTGGCGCATGGTCAGCCCGCGCACGTGGGCCTCGTAGATCACCGAGTGGTGGTACGGGGTGCGCGGCGGCCGGTCGTTGCCCCAGTCGAAGTACGGGTTCACCACGACCGACTTCGGCATGTACGGCGCGGAGTCCTCGGTGTTCATCCGGTCCGGGTCGCCGCCGACCTCGTAGTCGTAGACCGACGGGTGCCACATGATCTCCCCGTCGACCGCCTTCGCGTACGGGTCGAGCAGCAGCTTGTGCGGGTTGCAGCGCAGCCCCTCGGCCGGGTTCCACGGCCCGTGCACCCGGTAGCCGTAGCGCTGGCCGGGCTCGACGCCGGGGATGTAGGCGTGCCAGACGTACGCGTCGACCTCGCGCAGCTCCACCCGGCGCTCGGTGCCGATGTCCCACTCGTCGAACAGGCAGAGCTCGATCTTCTCCGCCACCTCGGAGAAGATCGCGAAGTTGGTGCCCATCCCGTCGTAGGTGGCGCCGAGGGGGTAGCTCTCGCCCGGCCAGACCTGCATGTCGCTCCTTCGGCCCATGATCGTGAGCGCAGCGGACAGGGGGCCGCCGATGCGCACGCCGGTGATGCCCAGTCGTACGCCTCGTCAATCCACCCGTTCGGACGGTAACCGAAATCCGCCCTCGTGGGGCCGGATGTCACGTTCGGGCCCGCCTGCGGCGATCGGGGCCACCCGTCCCGGCATTCCATAGCCGGGGTCGGCGAATAAGCAGGTCACTTCACAATAGAGGGTCGCCCGCATTCATTGACACCTTCCCCTACTTAATCTTCTCGTTACATCGTCTTCACGCGATCGGAGAAGGAGGCAATTGATGCGGTGATTCATCGTTCGACCCCACCTGACCTGGGCGTCTCGAATAGTGGATCCCGGAACTACGCCGCGTCACCGCCCGGAATCTTTCCGTTCCCGACCGGCCTTCACCTGCGCGAATTGACGGTTCCGCCTCGCTTTATCTCCCTGTTACATCAGCGCGGTGCGAATCCCGCCAGTACCGGCCTACGCTTCGTTCCACTGTCCACATCGATCCGAAAAGAGGATGAATCGATGGGTGAAAGCAGGAACTTGTCGATCGACCTGTCCGACCTGGACACCACAGCGGTCTCCTGGTCGGGCGCCGGCGGCGAGGCGTCGGCAGGGCTGTACGCCATGCCGACGGGCGGCGGGATCACGCTGACCGACCCGTCCGCCATGGGCAAGGGCTCCTGCGGCGGCGCCGCGTGCCAGGGCCGGCCGATCCAGTGGTGCTGCGTCAACTGCCACTGATCATCGCGGAGCCGCCGGCGATCGCCGGCGGCTCCGTCCCATCGTCAGCGCGGCCGGTGGCCCGGCTCGTGGGACAAGCGGAGAGGTACGT
>NZ_JAGPXV010000417.1:0-5297 GCF_018070405.1 Micromonospora sp. D75 | reverse complement strand
GCACGGTTGGTCGATCCCTTCCAGCTCAACGCCATGCTGGACGCGGCCTGGAACGACTTCGATGGTGCTCGGCTGCCACTGCTGCTCTGGCTGGAACAACTCGTCTTCACCCGCCGCGACCTCGTCCGGGAACGGGCCGCCCGCCTTGCCGGGTGGCTGGCCACCCTCGACTTCGACGAGGTGTGGCACGCCCTGGTCCGTCGATGGGCCGGCGACGGGCGCGGCACCGTCCGACAGGCGGCCGCGTCGGCGCTGGATATTGCCGCCCGAGATGCCCAGATCGCCGGCCGGATACAGAGCCGGATCCGCGATTGGGTCCGCAGCAACGACGCGCAACTCCACGACACCGCAGCCCGCGCGTACGGCACCCGGATCGGCCTGCTCGCCCCGACGGATGCCCTGCGCGAACTGCGCACGCTGGCCAGCCGTGACGATCTGAACGCCAGCGCATCCGTGGCGCGCTCACTGCTCGTGCTCTACCGCCCGGCCGAGGCATACCTGTCCGAGACGCCGGGAGACCCGGAGGCCACCTGGCGAACTCTGCTGGCCTGGCACGACGACGACCTGCACCGGCTGCGGGTACACGCCGCCCGAGGGCTGACGCTGCTGGCCCGTCGCGCCGGCCCCTCCCCCTGGGAGAGCTGGCCGCTGCTGCTGGCCGGGGCTGCGGACTTCATTCCGGACACCGAGGAACTGGCTCGGCTCTGGCGGGCGGCACTCACCGATCCGACCACCGCGTACCGGGCCTGGAACATCCTGTACGCCTGGCTCCGACTCGCCGACGACGACCCGGAACTGGCCGAACGGGTCGTCGACCTGGTCAGCCGCGTGCTTGTCGGGCCAGTGGCCGTCCGCGGCCGGTTCCACCTGACGCACCGATGGAAGGACTCCCCCACCGCGCGCCGGCTGGCCGGCATGCGCTGGGGCGCACCACCCGCGACTCGACCGATGGCCGAACCCGACACCGGAGGTAACCCGTGAGCAGCACGAAGCCCCGACCCGACACGCCGCGGCGTAACCTCTGGCGCCGGCTGGTCGACTGGTTCCGCGGCACGTCGCCGACGGGGCCGGTTCCGCCCCACCCCTTGCCGGAGGTCGTCTACCAGCCCGCTGGGGACGGCAGCCTGGTCACCGCGCTCTGCGCCGGCGACGTCTTCGAGTTCCAGGTGCACGCCCACCTGATCTGGTCCAGCCGCGACATGACCTACGACGAGCTGACCGAGCAGGCCGGCGTGTTCAGCAGCAGCGCCCGGGACAGCGTGCGGGAACGGATCTGGGCGATCGGCCGGACGTTCTCCCCGTACCACTCGGCGGCCGCCGAGCAGGCCATGCAGGAGGCTCTGAAAAGCGACTGGTGTTACTCGGGCGACGCCGGCAAGGTGCGCTGCCGCGCCCAGGTGCGGGTGCTGCCCGACCCGCGGGTACGGGAACACCTGCTGCCGTACGCGTTGCAGGAGCTGGACGTGGAGGCCAACGCAACACTCGGCACGCTGCGGGCCGTACGGTTCGGGGAACTCACCGGCCGGTGGCGGGATCTGCTCGACAGCCTCGGGTACGACGCCAAGGTCGCATACGCCGCCCAGCTCACCGATCCGGCATTCGCCGGCGTCCTCGCCCGGCTTGTCAACCACCGGCGTGCCTCCGTCCTGGAACTGGCGGACGTGCTGCGCCAATCGGCCAAGGACCACGAGCACGTGGGCATGTACGAGTTCGCCACGGCCTACGACCTGGCGTACCAGACGTTCTGCAAGCAGATGGGCATCGACCGCACCTTCCCCGCTCCGGTCGAGACCGAGCCGCAGCCGACGGTCGCCTCATGAGGGCCGCCCGGATCGCGCTCGCGACCGCGCTCGTCGCGACACTCGGCGCAGCCGTGGCCTGCGGCGGGGACAAGGAGGAGCCGGACTGCGCCAGCCAGCCGGGCCTGCCGGTCGAGGGCGTCGGTAACACGGTCGTCCTGCTCGACGTCACGGCGTCCGTCCGGTCCGCCGGGCCCGCGCCCGACTACGCCGCCGCCGTCGCCCCGACGCTTGACGCGGCCGTCGAGCGCGCCGACGTGGTCTCCATCGGCACCTTCGACGGCTCCGCCGCCACCGTGACGTGGACCGTCGAGAGCTATCCCACCGCCGCGACCAGCAAGCGACCGAGCAACCAGGCGGTGGAGCGGAAGGACACAAAGGCCTGCCTCGGCCGGCTCGCCGCCCGAGCCGCCACTATCACAGCACGTACGGCCGGCACGGACGTGCTCGGAGCGATGAGCGTCGCCGCCACCCACACCGGGGCGGCCGGCGACGCGCGGCGCACCGTCGTCCTCGCCACCGACGGGCTCGCCACCGCCGGCTGCGCCGACCTGAGCCGTGAACCGGTCGGTGCTCCCCGGCTGATCGAGGCGTCCGCGGACGACTGCCCGAAACGACCCGACTGGCCGACGTCGGTTAAGGGCGTGCACCTGCGGATGCTCGGGGTGGGGCACCCGGCCGACGGCCAGCCGGTGCTGGAAACCGGCCACCTGGCCTGGCTCCAGCAGTACTGGGAGCGGCTGTGCCTGGTCGCCGCGGCGGCATCGTGCGAGGTGTCCACCGCCCCGGTTGCCGTCGTGCGGCGTGGAGACGGCAGCAGCGGCGTTCCGCCCGCCGACCCGGTCGTTCGTTTCACGCCCGGCGCCGGCCCGCCCAACCCGCCGGCCGATCGGAAAACCTTCAACATCGACTCGGCGGCGCTCTTCGCCACCGGCTCCGACGAGGTCGGCGCAGCCGGCCGGCAGCGACTCGCCGAGATTGCGAAGCAGGTCGACCGGTCGAAGGTCACCGCACTCGAGGTGATCGGTTACACCGATTCGCGCGGCAGCGACCAGTACAACAGGGACCTGTCGGAGCGGCGGGCCGTCACGGTGGGTCGCGAGTTGACCAGCCTCGGTCTTCCCACCCCCAGGACCCGGGGTGCCGGCGAGACCGGTCGGCTGTGCACCCGGGAACAACTGCCGAACGGGTCGTGGGACGAGGCGTGCCTGCAACGCAACCGCAGGGTGGAGATCGTGATGACCACAGAGAGCGGATGACGATGGACGACGTACGCACGACCGGCAGCCCGAACGGCCGCCGATACCTACCGGTCCCCTGCCCCCGGCCGATCACACTCGGGGTCACCCGGCTCGCGGCCGGCGGACCCGTCTCCGAGCCCGAACCCCACCGACCCGATCAGCTGTCCCACCACGAGTCCGCCCGGCTTATCCGCTCGCGGAACGAGGCGGAGCAGGCCCTGGCCGACGCCCATCCGGCGCTGCGGGAGGCCGGAGAACGCCTGATCGACGCCTGGCATGGGGCGAAGAGTGCGCTGCATCCGCTGTCGATGCTCGTAGCCGAGCGGGAGCTGCACGACGCGGCGCGTGACCAGCGCCGCAACGACCAGGAGCACGCCGACGACGGCGCGGAGGACCGGCGGGATCAGCCCCAATGGCAACGCTCCTGGGTCGTCTGGGCCGTGATCCTGGTCAGTGCGGTCTACGACACGGTCTTCTTCGCCACGTCGTTCCGGGACGCGATCGACGCCCCGGACGACAAGCTCAGCTTCGAGTACTGGATCTCCTACCTGCCCGGATTCAGCATCGCCATGGCGCTGATCCTCGCCGGCAGCTGGCTGGCCATACCCCTGTTCCGGCACCGGAGCCGGGCCGACCGGCGATCGCTGCGACGCCGTCTGGGCTGGCGGCTGCTGTTCCGCCGCGTGTTCGTGGAGTGGCGGCCCGAGGACGAGGAGCGCGGACATGACGCGCTGCCCTGGGCGAGCTGGCCACTGCCGGTGAGCTTCGCGATCCTGGTCGTCGGGGTGCTCGGCCTGTGGGCCTGGCTGCGGGGAGCCAAGCTGCCCCAGCCCGAGCTGCGCTGGCCGCTCGTGGGCCTGTTGGTGCTGCTCACCGTCGCAGCGGTTGCTTTCAAAGCCAGCGCGCACAACCCGTACGCCGACCGGAAAGCCCGGATCGAACAGCGGCGCGAAGCCGCCGTCGCTCGCTACCAGGCCCTGCTCGATGAAGCGAACCGGTACCTGGGCCTGCACGCCAAACGCTGGCAGGAACTCCGCCTAGCCGTGGAGGAGGCCGCGACGGCGGTCCAGCGGCATGTCGCCGAAGCCTGGGCCGAGATAGCCGAGGCGCGTGCCCGGCACGGCCTGACCGGCATGGTTGCGCCAGGATTCCTCGCGCCCGGCGCCGACGACCCGGCCGACGGGCGGATGTTCGAGGGCCTGACCAGCCCGGCGCTGCGGGTGACGGCGTTGCGGCACTCGCTTGAGTTGTTGAACCGATATCGGCCGGAAGACCTCGCCGAGGAACTGGACAGCTTGCGCCGGCAATTGGACGCACAGCTCGCCGCTGGCTGGCGGCCGGTGCTGGCGATCGGCGGCGGACCCGCCAGCGGGCCAGGCGAGGCCCAAAACACGTGACCCAGCCGCGTGGGCGCCCGGCCCGACCCGGGTGCCCACGCCGCCCGCCCCCGCCTGGCCGGGTTAGCCGCCCGGTAAGTGACCACCGTTCGCATCGGCTTTCCCGCACAGCAATCCGCAACAGTGACGGTCGGTCACCATCGCGACACATGCCTAGCCCGTCGACCGGAGCCGGGTGGAGACTCCGCCGCATGGAGAACGTGGAGCGTGAGCGCACGAACGAGCGCTTCGAGAAGGTGGCCGAGGAGACCTCGGAGACCGTGACCCACGCGGCCACGGTCCTGGAGGAGGAACTCGCGGCGGGGCTGGCCGGCGCCCGGCGGCTCGAGGAGAAGCTGACCGAAAGCCGCCGGGTCGACCCGGAGGCGTTCGACGAACTCGTCGCGCGGGTCCGCACCGACGGGCACGCCCTGATCGACACCGTGGTCGGGCAGCTGAAGATGGCCGACGACCAGCGCGGTGAGGTGATCCGGCGGTACACGTCGGACGCGCACGACGCGCTGGACACCGTACTCAATCTGGCGCGGCTGGCCCCCGAGGTCGCAAACGGGCTCGCGGACCGGCTGGCGTCGCCGGCCTCGAAGCGGCCGACGGACCGGTAGCCGCGCGATGGCGACGGCCGCCGGGGTGGCCGGCGGGCACGTGGAACGGATGCTGGAGCGCTATCGCGGGCTGGCCCTCGGCGCGCTGCTCGACGACGTGCCCGACGGCGGCCCGCGATACCTCTACGACCTGGTCGCGGAGTATCCGCGCCGGTGGGGCAAGGGGCTGCGCGCCGCGCTGTGCCTGGCCACGTGCCGGGCGTTCGGCGGCGGCGACGCGGTGGGCCTCAACGCCGCGGTGACAGTGGAGCTGTTCCA
>NZ_JAGPXV010000416.1:0-5316 GCF_018070405.1 Micromonospora sp. D75 | reverse complement strand
ACTTGTTCGTGGTGTTCTCGTCGGTGGCGGGTGTGCTGGGTTCGCCGGGTCAGTCGGCGTACGCGGCGGGCAACGCGTTCCTGGACGGGTTGGCGGTGTGGCGGCGGCAGCTCGGGTTGCCGGCGGTGAGTCTGGCGTGGGGGATGTGGGACACGGCAGGCATGGCCGCCTCGATCGAGGAGGCGGACCGGGCGCGGTCCGCGCGGGCGGGTCTGACGCCGATGAGCGCCGAGATCGGGTTGGAGCTGTTCGACGCCGCCCTGGTGGCGGAGCGGCCGGCGTTGGTGCCGGCCGTGATCGACGTACCGGCGATGCGCGCAGCGCTCGGCGCCGGCCCGGCGCCGGCCGTGCTGCGTACCCTGATCGGGTCGACGGCGTCCCGGCGACGGGCCGCGCGGAGCGGCGACTGGGCCAACCAGCTCGCGGGCCTCGCGCCCGACGAGGCGCGCGCCCAGATCGACGTGCTGGTACGGGGTCTAGTCGCGCAGGTGTTGGGGCACGGTGGTGCGGAGTCGGTGCCGGCGGACCGGGCGTTCCGGGAGCTGGGCTTCGACTCGCTGACGGCGGTGGACCTGCGTAACCGGTTGAACGCGGCCACCGGGCTGCGGCTGGCCTCGACGCTGGTGTTCGACTATCCGACCCCGGCCGTGCTCGCCGACCACCTGCACGAGCAGGTCTCCGGGCAGATCACCGCCCGCCAGACGGCGGTGCTCACCGCCGGCACCGACGAGCCGATCGCGATCGTGGGCATGGCCTGCCGCTACCCCGGTGGCGTCGACAGTCCGGACCAGCTGTGGGCGTTGCTGGCCGGCGGCGGCGACGGGATCTCGGAGTTCCCCACCGATCGCGGCTGGGACCTGGAGAGCCTGTTCGACCCGGACCCGGAGCACAGCGGTACGTCGTACACGCGCCATGGTGGTTTCCTGTACGGGGCGGCGGAGTTCGACCCGGGCTTCTTCGGTATCTCGCCGCGCGAGGCCCTGGCGATGGATCCGCAGCAGCGGTTGCTGCTGGAGGCGTCGTGGGAGTCGTTCGAGTCGGCGGGGCTTGATCCGCAGCGGTTGCGGGGCAGCCGGACGGGTGTGTTCGCCGGTGTCATGTACCACGACTACGCCTCCCGCCTGATGGACCTGCCGCCGGACGCCGAGGGCTTCGTCGGCACGGGCACGTCGGGCAGCGTGCTGTCCGGCCGGGTCGCCTACACCTTCGGGTTGGAGGGGCCGGCGGTCACCGTCGACACGGCGTGCTCGTCGTCGCTGGTGGCGCTGCACCTCGCCGCGCAGGCGCTGCGTTCCGGCGAGTGCGATCTGGCGTTGGCCGGTGGTGTGACGGTGATGGCGACGCCGGGGACGTTCATCGAGTTCTCCCGGCAGCGCGGTCTGTCGCAGGATGGTCGCTGCAAGTCGTTCGCGGCGTCGGCCGACGGCACCGGCTGGTCCGAGGGCGTCGGCGTGCTGCTGGTGCAGCGGCTCTCCGACGCCCAGCGCGAGGGCCGGAAGATCTACGCCGTGGTGCGGGGCACGGCCGTGAACCAGGACGGTGCGTCGAACGGGCTGACCGCGCCGAACGGTCCGTCGCAGCAGCGGGTGATCCGGCAGGCCCTCGCGAACGCGCGGCTCACTGCGGCCGACGTGGACGCCGTGGAGGCGCACGGTACGGGTACGACGCTGGGTGACCCGATCGAGGCGCAGGCCGTCCTGGCCACGTACGGGCAGGACCGGCAGGGGCGGGAGCCGCTGTGGCTCGGCTCGGTCAAGTCGAACATCGGGCACACGCAGGCCGCCGCCGGTGTGGCTGGTGTGATCAAGATGGTCATGGCGATGCGCCACGGCGTCGTCCCGCCGACCTTGCACGTGGATGAGCCGTCCCCACACATCGACTGGTCGGCGGGGGCGGTGGCCCTCGCGACCGAGCCCACCCCGTGGCCGGCCGTGGACCGGCCGCGTCGGGCGGCGGTGTCGTCGTTCGGGATCTCCGGCACCAACGCGCATGTGATCATCGAGCAGCCGCCCGCCGAGACGATCGAGGGCGAGATCGTCGCCCGCGACGTGCCGCCGGTCGTACCGGTGCTGCTCTCCGCGCGCTCCGACGCGGCCCTGGCCGGCCAAGCGGGCCGGTGGGCGCGCTGGCTCGCCGCCGACGAGGCCCCGCGTCCGCTGGACGTGGCCTGGTCCTCCGTCACCACCCGGCCCGCGCTGGAACAGCGCGCCGTCGCCGTGGTTTCCGACGGCAACGACCTGCTCACCGCGCTTCGAGCCCTCGATGCGGGCGAGCCCTCCGGGACCGTCGTGACCGGCTCCACCGCCGTACGCGGCCAGCTCGCGCTGCTCTTCTCCGGCCAGGGTGCGCAGCGCGCCGGCATGGGCCGGGAGCTGTCCGCTCTGTTCCCCGTGTTCGCCGCCGCGCTGGACGAGGTGTGTGCGCACCTCGATCCGCTGCTGCCGCGCCCGCTGCGGGAGGTGCTGTTCGCGTCGCCGGGGTCCGCCGAGGCGGAGTTGCTGGACCAGACGGTGTTCACGCAGGCCGGGTTGTTCGCGGTCGAGGTGGCGCTGTTCCGCCTGGTGGAGTCGTTCGGGATCGTGCCGGACATGCTGGCTGGTCACTCGATCGGTGAGGTGACCGCGGCGTATGTGGCCGGGGTGTTGTCCCTGGCCGACGCGTGCGTTCTCGTGGCCGCGCGGGGTCGGTTGATGCAGGCGTTGCCGACGGGCGGCGGCATGCTGGCGGTGGCGGCCGACGAGGCTGCGGTGGCGGAGTCTCTCGTCGGGCTGACCGGCCGGGTCGGTATCGCGGCCGTCAACGGGCCTGCCGCCGTCGTCGTCTCCGGTGCCGTCGAGGCCCTGGACGAGGTGGAGCGGGTCTGGCGCGACCGGGGCGTGCGTACGCGCCGGCTGACGGTGAGCCATGCGTTCCACAGTCCGCTGATGGAGCCGATGCTCGACGAGTTCCGCGCCGTCCTGGCGGGGCTGGCGTTCCGGGCGCCGCTGCTGCCGGTGGTGTCGAACCTGACCGGCGCGCTCGCCGACCCGCAGGAGATCACCCGTGCCGAGTACTGGGTGCGGCACGTGCGGGAGGCCGTCCGCTACGCCGACGGCATCGCCGCCCTGCGGGCCACCGGGGTCGACACCTTCCTGGAGATCGGCCCGCAGAGCGTCCTGACCGCCATGAACGCCGACCTGCTCGCCGATGACGCGCTGGCGGTGGCCGTCCAGCGTCGGGACCGGCCCGCCCCGCAGGCACTGCTGCACGCCCTCGCCGACCTGCACGTCCACGGTGTCCCGGTGACCTGGACGCAGTGGTTCACCGACGCCGGCGCCGCCCGGGTCGACCTGCCCACGTACGCCTTCCAGCACCAGCGGTACTGGCTCGGCGCGGGCCAGACGCGTACCGCCGACGTGTCCGGGGCGGGCCTCGGCGTCGCCGGGCACCCGCTGCTCGGCGCGGCGGTCTCTGTGGCCGGCGAGGACATGGTGGTGCTGACCGGCCGGCTCTCGACGTCGACGCACGCGTGGCTCGCCGACCACATCGTCTCCGGCGCCGTGGTGGTGCCGGGCACCGCGCTGGTGGAACTGGCCGTGCGGGCGGGTGACGAGGTGGGCGCGTCGCGGGTGCGGGAGCTGACCGTGGCCGCGCCGCTGGTGCTGCCGGAGTCCAGCGCGGTGCGGGTGCAGGTGCGCGTCGGCGCGGCCGACGAAACCGGCACCCGGGTCGTGGCGGTGCACTCGCAGTCCGAGGGTGATCCGGAGGCTGACTGGGTGCGGCATGCGGAGGGCGTGCTGGAGCCGGCGTCGGCCGACGAGCCGGGCGTGGGGGAGTGGCCGCCGGTCGGTGCGTCCGAGGTGGACGTGGCGGGCTGGTATCCAGTGCTTGCGGAGCGTGGCCTGGCGTACGGGCCGGTGTTCCGAGGGCTGCGCCGGGTGTGGACGGGCGGCGACGAGGTGTTCGCCGAGGTGGCGTTGCCGGACGAGGTGGCCGGTGACGCCGCGGGGTTCGGTGTGCACCCGGCGCTGCTGGATGCGGCGCTGCATCCGATCGGACTGCTGGTGGGTGCGGAGGGTCCGGGTGGGCCGCGGGTGCCGTTCGCGTTCGAGGGTGTGCAGGTGTATGCCTCGGGCGCGCGGGTGCTGCGGGTCCGGCTGTCGCGTACGGGCTCGGCGGTGCGCCTGGTCGCGTGCGACGAGTCGGGCGCGGCAGTGGTCTCGGTCGACTCCCTCGCCCTGCGCGAGCTGACCGGCGTGACCGCGGCAGGCGCGGCGGCCCGCGCGATGTTCGAACTCACCTGGCAGGCCGAGGAGATCGCCGCCGCCGGAGACCTCTCCGGCTGGGCGCTGGTCGGCTCGCCGGCAACCGCCGACCTGCCGGCGTACGGCGACGTCGAGGCGCTCGTCGCGGCCGTCGACGCCGGCCGGACGATCGCACCGAAGGCGCTGCTGCTGCCGCTCGACGCGCCGGAGAGCGCGGTCCCCGACGCGGTACGCGCGGCGACCACGGCCGTGCTGGCGACCGTGCGGTCCTGGCTGGCGGCGGACGCGCTGGCGGAGTCGCGGCTGGTGGTGGTGACCCGGGGCGCGGTGTCGGTGGCGGCGGACAATCGGGTGTCCGACCTGGCCGGTGCGGCGGTGTGGGGTCTGCTGCGGTCGGCGCAGTCGGAGCACCCGGGTCGCATCGTGCTGGCGGACGTGGACGGTGACGTGGACGCCGGGCTGCTGAGTGTGCTGACCACGGTGGCCGACGAGCCGTCGACGCACGGCGGTCAGGTCGCGGTGCGCGCGGGCGCGGTGTTCGTGCCGCGCCTGGTGCGCGCGGTCGCCCCGGCGTCGGTGGAGACGCCGGTTGTGGGTGACGGTGCGGTGCTGGTGACCGGTGGTACGGGTGCGCTCGGGGCGTTGGTGGCGGAGCATCTGGTGTCGGCGCATGGTGTGCGGTCGCTGGTGTTGGTGTCGCGGCGTGGTCCGGCGGCTGCGGGTGCGGGTGAGTTGTCGGAGCGGTTGTCGGCGCTGGGCGCGTCGGTGCGGATTGCCGCCTGTGACGTGACCGACCGGGACCAGGTCGGCGCGCTGGTGGCCGAGGTCGCCGCCGGGGGTCGGCTGGCGGGTGTGGTGCACACCGCCGGTGTCCTGGATGACGGGGTGATCGAGCGGGTCACCGAGGAGCGTCTGGCAAGGGTGTTGGCGCCGAAGGTGTCGGCGGGTTGGTTCCTGCATGAGGCGACGGCGTCGCTGGATCTCGACTTGTTCGTGGTGTTCTCGTCGGTGGCGGGTGTGCTGGGTTCGCCGGGTCAGTCGGCGTACGCGGCGGGCAACGCGTTCCTGGACG
>NZ_JAGPXV010000415.1:0-5317 GCF_018070405.1 Micromonospora sp. D75 | reverse complement strand
CCCCCGGTCCGGGCCGCCGTCACCGCATCACTTGACTCCGCAGTCCGGTGCGGACCAGCCCTTCGTGTTCGACGACTTGTCCCGGTTGTTCTCCCGCCGCGAGTCGACGTGCGTGTGGTCGTCGTGGTCCGGGTAGCCGGGGCCGTAGATGCCGCTGAAGCCCCGGCTGCGGGCCGAGCGGGCGATGTCGCAGAGGCTGCGGTGCTTGGCGATCAGGTCGGCCGCGTTGCCGTAGAGGTGCTGGCTGTCCGCGGCGCCGCCGACCTGCCGGTTGCAGGCGATGCTGCGGAACCCGCTGGTCACGTAGAGCGGCTTGTCGCCGAGGCTGCGCCGCAGCGCCTCCAGCTTCCACATGGTGCGCAGCGCGTTCTCCCGGGTGGCCGACGCGGAGAGCGGGCCGCCGGCCCACCCGCCCTTGCCGCAGCCGTTGTCCAGCTCGGCGTAGCTGAAGTGCTTCGGCGTGCAGTCGCTGTCCTTCTGCAGGTCGTAGATCCTGGCGAACGTCTGCGGCCCGGCCACGCCGTCGGCGCGCAGCCCGTACGCGGTCTGGAAGCGCTTGACCGCGGCGGCCGTCTCCGGGCCGTACACGCCGTCGACCCGGACGATGCCGCCGTACGCCGCCCAGCCGGCCACCCGGATCTGGAGCTGCCGGACGTCGTCGCCGGAGCTTCCCTGGGACAGCGTCCGGTTCCAGGTGTAGCAGCCGTCGGCGTGCGCCGGTGGCGCGGCCACGACTGTCGCCACGGCGGCCCCGGGCAGGGCCAGCGCGAACGCGACCGCCGCCCGCTTCAGGGTGTTGACGCGCACAGAGTCCTCCCGATGTCAGAGCGGAACTGGGATCCGACGGGCACATCGACCGGTACGTCCCGTCCCTCTCACCGTGACAGGTACGAGGATTCTTCGTGGTGATTAGCGGAAATTGTTCTCACATCGCCCGGTTGCTGGGTATTGGCTGTGAATACTGCCTGTTTGCGTACGCGCTGCCGGGTGTCGCCCGTCGGACGTGACCGGTAACGTCTGCTCCCGGACCGGGCGGCGACCTCGACGGGCGGGGAGGTGGGCGTTGGCGCGTGGCGGCGTGTTCTGCGTCGAGGGGCAGTGGCACCGCGACCTCAACGAACGCGGGTCCGTCCTGCCCACGCTCGATCTGCTGGAGCGGCTCGGCCGTATCCGCTACATCCACAAGGACGCGGCCACCCGCGACGAGCTGTTCTACTTCGTCGACCGCTGGCTGCTCAAGCAGTACGCCGACCACCGGGTGGGCTTCTTCGCCATGCACGGCGAGCCGAGCCGGCTCTGCCTCACCGACTGGGACTCGGTCGAGCTGTCGGACGTGGCCGAGCGGATGGCCGGCCGCTGCGAGGGCCGCCGCCTCTACTTCGGCAGCTGCTCGGTGCTGCGTGCCTCCGACGCCACGCTGCGCGAGTTCCTCGACGTCACCGGCGCGGCGCTGATCTGCGGCTTCACCCGCGAGGTGGACTGGGTCGAGTCGGCCGCCTTCGAGACGGTGCTGCTCGACGTGCTCGCCAACGGGCAGCGGCACAACGCCGCCGAGCTGCGGATGCGCTCGGCGCACTGGGCGCCGCTCGCCGCGTACCTCGGTTTCCGGGTGATCTACGCCAACGGCCGCGCCTGGCGGCCCTCGGCCCGCCCGCGCGTGCCGGAGCAGGTCACCGCGCAGCGGTCCGCCGGCCGCCCGCGCTGAGAACGACGGACATGCCTGGTAGAACCGAGGCATGGCACGCAGCATCGCGAAGAACACCCGGGTCGAC
Organism: Micromonospora sp. D75; assembly: GCF_018070405.1. Taxonomy (NCBI): domain Bacteria; kingdom Bacillati; phylum Actinomycetota; class Actinomycetes; order Micromonosporales; family Micromonosporaceae; genus Micromonospora; species Micromonospora sp. D75. The sequence continues at coordinate 3,545 of NZ_JAGPXV010000415.1, read as the reverse complement.
CGGGACGCCCTGATCGAGTTCCTCCGCCCCCGCCACCACGTCGTGCTCATGACCACCCGCTCCGACGGGCGCCCGCAGTCCTCCCCGGTGGCCTGCGGGGTGGATGCCGAGGGCCGGCTGGTGATCTCCACCTATCCCGAGCGTGCCAAGGTCGCCAACATCCGCCGCGACCCGCGCGTCTCCGCGTGCGTGCTCTCCGACGACTGGAACGGCCCGTGGGTGCAGGTCGACGGCGTGGCCGAGGTGCTCGACCTGCCCGAGGCGCTGGAACCGCTGGTCGAGTACTTCCGCAGCATCTCCGGCGAGCACCCGGACTGGGACGAGTACCGGTCGGCCATGGTCGCGCAGGGCAAGTCGCTGATCCGGGTCACGATCGAGTCCTGGGGCCCGATCGCCACCGGCGGCTTCCCGGCCCGGCTGGCCGACTGAATCAGTACGCGACCGTGAACCGGGCGTTGCCGAAGCGCGGATCCTCGATCTCGTCGACGATCGCCACCGCCAGGTCCTCGTAGGTGAGCACCGAACGGCCCTGCGCGTCGGTCACCGGGTGGTCGGTGCCGGTGCGGTAGTGCCCGGTCCGCTCGCCCGGGTGGAACTCCAGCGGCGGCGGGGAGACGTACGTCCAGGTCACCCCGTCGGCGCTGGACCTGTAGAACTCCAGCGCGTCGGCCTGACCGTGCGCCGAGTCCCGGTACTCCTCCGGGAAGTCCGGCTCGTCCAGATACCGGGTCCCCTTCGGCGTGAGCAGCGTCGAGCCACCGCCGACGTGGATCACCCGAGGTGGGTCCGGCAACTCACGCAGCGTGTCGACCAGCGTCCGCGCGGCGTCGCGCCACAGGGCCCGCTCGCCGCCGCCGATGGCCACCACCAGCACATCCGCGTCCTCGGCCAGTTCGCGTACGCTCCGCGCCGACGTGGCGTCGCCGGTCACCGTGCGTACGCCTGGGGGTAGGTAGCCGACCGCCTCCGGACGCCGCACCGCCGCTGTCACCCGGTGCCCCCGCTCGACCGCCTCCGCGGCGATCCGCGAGCCCGCCGTCCCGCCGGCGCCGAACACGACGATGTCGCTCATGCCTCACAGGCTAGGCAGCCTGCCGGCGGACGGCGGGAGTTCCGCCGAACCGGCTCAGTCGACGATCGCCGAGTAGACGAGCTGGCGCAACTGGCTGCGCAGCGGGTACGTGCTGGACGGCATCAACTGGGTGAACAGCAGCGCGGTGACCTCCTCCACCGGGTCCACCCAGAACGCGGTGCTGGCCAGGCCGCCCCAGTAGAACTCGCCGACGCTGCTCGGCACCCGCGACGGCACCGGGTCCAGCACGACCGCGAAGCCCAGCCCGAAGCCGATCCCGTCGAGGATCGTCTCGGCGAAGCCCTCCGGCGAGAACGAGGCCAGGTCCCGGTTGCCGGGCAGGTGGTTGCGGGTCATGAAGCGCACCGTGCGCGGCCCGAGCAGGCGCACCCCGTCCAGCTCGCCGCCACGCAGCAGGAACTGGGTGAACCGGTGGTAGTCGGCCGCCGTGGAGAGCAGCCCGCCGCCGCCGGAGTGCCACGTCGGCTCCGCCAGCGCGGCCCGGCCCACCCCGTCGGCGCGTACCGCCTGACCGGTCGCCGGGTGCGGGGCGTAGAGCGCGGCCAGGCGTTTCGCGTCCGCCGCGTCCACCCACCAGCGGGTGTCGGTCATGCCCAGCGGGCCCAGGATCCGCTCGGCGAAGAACGCGTCGAGCGACTGCCCGGAGATCACCTCGACCAGGCGGCCCAGGACGTCGGTGGAGACGCCGTAGTTCCAGCTCGTGCCCGGCTGGAACAGCAGCGGCAGCCGGGCCAGCCCGGCCGAGGCCGCCGCCAGGTCCGCGCCCGGCGGCACGCCCAGGTCGAAGCCCGCCGCCCGGTACAGGCCGTCGACCACCGACACCTGGGCGAAGCCGTACGTCAGGCCGGCGGTGTGGGTGAGCAGGTGCCAGATCCGGATCGGCTCGACCGCCGGCACCGTGTACGGCTTCAGCACCGAACCCCGGTCGTAGACGCGTACGTCGGCGAACTCCGGCAGCCAGCGGCTGACCGGGTCGTTCAGCTCGAGCCGGCCCTCCTCCCAGAGCATCATCGCGGCGACCGAGGTGATCGGCTTGGTCATCGAGTAGATGCGCCAGAGCGTGTCCGCCTCGACCGGCGTACCGGCCTCCCGGTCGCGCAGCCCGTACGTCGAGGAGTGGGCGATCTCGCCCCGGCGGGTGACGACGATCTGCCAGCCGGCGAGCCGGCCGTCGTCGACGTACCGGGCGAAGTGCTCGTCGATCCGCGCCAGCCGGGCGGGATCGAGGCCGACACGTCCGGGGTCGGTGCTCACGGTGACACTCACGACCGCGAACCTACCCGCAGGTACCGCGGCCGGGAAGTGTCACTACTGTCGGTGGCATGCCGGAGCCGGTCGAGGACGTCACCTACCGCCAGCAGGACTGGTACGCCGAGGAGTTGGCCGACAGGCACTTCGTACGGTGCGAGTTCTTCCACGTCGACCTGACCGAGGCGGTCAGCCGGGGCGCGGTCTTCACCGACTGCGTGTTCGGCAACGTGGCGTTCAACGCCTCCCGGCACACCGACTCGGCGTTCACCAGGTGCTCGTTCAGCAAGTGCAACCTCTTCGAGGCCGAGTTCACCGGCTGCAAGCTGGTCGGCAGCACGTTCGACCGCTGCGACCTGCGCCCGCTGCGGGTCGACCGGGGCGACTGGTCCTTCGTCACGCTCGCCGGCGCCGACCTGCGCGGGGCGCGGATCACCGACGTACGGATGCGGGAGGTCGACCTGACCGGTGCCGACCTCACCGGCGCGACGCTGACCGGCGTGGACCTCTCCGGCGCCCAGTTGCACGCCGCCAAGCTGATCCGGGCCGACCTGCGCGGCAGCGACCTGTCCGCGCTCGACCCGACGGCGGTGCAGCGTTCCGGCGCGCGGATCGACGCCGAGCAGGCGGTGATGCTGGCCCAGGCGCTCGGTTTCCAGGTCGGCTGAAAGCTGCCGCGGGTTGTCAGGTTTCCCGGCCAGAATCGGGCGCATGACATGGTGGTCCGATCTGGTGGCGGCCGAACCCGAGTTCGCGGCGCGGGTGCGCGCCCGCTTCGCGGTCCGCAAGCACGGCACGATGGCGACACTGCGGCGGGACGGCTCGCCGCGGATCAGCGGCACCGAGTTCGACTTCGGTGACGACGGGCAGCTGCGGCTGGGCAGCATGGCCGGCGCGGTCAAGGCGCTCGACCTGCGCCGCGATCCTCGGGTGGCGCTGCACAGCCCGACCGAGGACGCCCCGCCGGACGACCCGTCCACCTGGGACGGGGACGCGAAGATCGCCGGCCGGGCGCACGAGGAGCAGCCCGCCGAGGACGGCTCGCACAGCTTCCGGATCGAGCTGACCGAGGTGGTGCTCACCCGGGTCGGCGACCCGCCCGACCACCTGCTGATCGAGAGCTGGCACCCCACCCGGGGCCTGCACCGCCGCACCCGCCACTGACGCCACCCACCATCCCGCCCGCTCCCCACCCGCCCCGCTC
>NZ_JAGPXV010000414.1:0-5367 GCF_018070405.1 Micromonospora sp. D75 | reverse complement strand
GCGCTGATGGTCGGCGACGCGCCCAGCGACCTGGCCAGCGCGCGGGCGGCCGGGGTGACGGCGGTGGCCGCGCTGTGGGGCGAGTCCGACGAGGAGACGCTGCGCGCGGCCGGCCCGGACGTCGTTCTGACCCGGCTCGACGAGCTGCTGCCGCTCTGCCCGGCACGGCGGTGACGAGCCACACCGGATCCGTGGGCGGGAAGCCGCCCGGAGCCGCCGCCCGCCCGGACGGGACGCCCGGACACCTGGCGTGACCGGGCGACACCCCTGTCGCCGGGCGGTACCCCTGTGGAGGATGGTTTCCCGCCTCGACACCCCCGATTCGTCACCTGATCAGTTGATCGGGGCATCGGTTGCGCGGATGATGTCGGGCGTCGGTCGGCCCGGGTCCGGCCCGTTGCCGCGGACCGACGCCGCGATCAGCCGAGTGGTCCGCCCTTCCCGGCGGCAAACCGCACATGAAGGAGGACCATCCCGGATGCCGGTCATCGAGGTCGATCATCTGCAGAAGCGGTACGGCGAGAAGGTCGCGGTCGACGACGTTTCCTTCACCGTCGAGCAGGGCGAGATCTTCGGCGTCCTCGGCCCGAACGGCGCCGGCAAGACGACCACTGTGGAATGCGTGCAGGGGTTGCGCCGTCCCGACGGCGGGACCGTCCGGGTGTTCGGGCTGGACCCGGTGCGCGACCGCACCGAGGTGCGCCAGCGCGTCGGCGCCCAGCTCCAGGAGAGCCAGCTGCCGGACAAGGTGCGGGTGCGGGAGGCGCTGGACCTGTACCGGTCCTTCTACCGCAACCGGGCCGACATCGACGAGCTGCTGACCGACCTCGGCCTGGCCGAGCAGCGCAACACCTACTTCCAGAAGCTCTCCGGCGGGCAGAAGCAGCGGCTGTCGGTGGCCCTGGCGCTGGTGGGCAGGCCGGAGATCGCCATCCTCGACGAGCTGACCACGGGCCTCGACCCGCAGGGCCGCCGGGACACCTGGGATCTCGTCGAGCGGATTCGCGACCGCGGCGTCACCGTCGTGCTGGTCACCCACTTCATGGAGGAGGCGCAACGACTCTGTGACCGGATCGCGATCATCGACAAGGGGCGGATGGTGGCCATCGACAGCCCCGCTGGCCTGCTCGCCCGGGTCGGCAGCGAGCACCGGGTGCACTTCCGCCCGGCGGAGCCGGTCGAGGACGCGCTGCTGCTCGCCGCGCCCGACGTGACCGGGGTCAGCCGCTACGGGACGGAGGTGACGGTGACCGGCACGAAGGACGTGCTCCAGTCGGTCCTGGCAGTGCTCAACGGGCGCGGGACGACCTACACGGACCTGCGGGTCGAGCAGCCCACCCTCGACGACGCCTTCGTCGCCCTGACCGGCCGCGGCGGCCGGGCCGCCGCGCAGTCCCCGACCGACGGGAGGTCGTCGTGAGCGCCCTGTCCAAGCTGATCGCCGTCGAGACGAAGCTGTTCCTCCGGGAGCCCGTGTCGTTGTTCTTCGTCTTCGCCCTGCCGATCGGCCTGATGCTCGTCTTCGGCCTGCCGCAGCGTGCCGGTACCGCCGCCGACACCGGCCAGCACGCCGAGCAGACGTTCCTGCCGTCGCTCGCGCTGGCTCTCACCATCGGCATGCTCGCGCTCTTCACCCTGCCGATGGCGCTGGGCATCTACCGGGAACGCCGGATCCTGCGCCGTCTGGCGACCACCCCGGTGCAGCCCGCGCTGCTGCTGGTCGCCCAGGTCGTGGTCAACCTCGTGATGGGCGTGCTCGGTGCGGTGGTCACCTCGATCGCCGTGCGGTTCCTGCTGGACCAGCCGGCGCCGGCCAACCTGCCCGGGTTCGTACTGGCCTTCCTCCTCGGGGTCGCGTGCCTGTTCGCCGTCGGCCTGCTGATCGCGGCGCTGGCGCCGTCGGCCCGGGCGGCACAGTCGATCGGCCCCGCGCTGTTCTTCCCGCTGCTCTTCCTGGCCGGCGCCTGGCTGCCCCGCGACCGGATGCCGGGTGCCCTGGCGGCCGTGGCCGACTACTCGCCGCTCGGCGCGACTGTCGACACCATCGGCGCGGCGTGGGCGGGGGCCGACCCGGAGCTGCCGCAGCTGATCGCCCTGGCCGTCACGGCCGCCGTCGCCGCCCTGGGGGCGACGCGGTTCTTCCGCTGGGAGTGAGCCCGCCTCCCGACCGGGCTGGTCCGGCATCGTCGCTGCCCAGGGCCGTTTCTAGGGGTGCGCTAAGGGTGCTCACGAAATGTGATCTGCACTACGTTCGGAGCTGAACGGGTGGCCGCTCACCGGACAAGGACGTTCGACCGCGGAGCGTCCGTTCACCCGGCAACGGGTGTCGTTGGACCTGTGTGGACCGAACCGTGTCGCCCCTGCGGCGGCTCGTGGGGTGTGCGGAATGCGACGGAGGTCGTGCCATGAAGGACGTTTCGCAAGCTGATCCGGTCGCCCGGGACGCCGCCGGCGTCATCGATGTCGTCCTGGAGGGCGGCCCGGCCGGCCTGCCGGCCGATCTGCGCAGCCGTCGGGTGTCCAGGGCCGAGAAGAAGATCAAGATCCTGTACTACGGCGGGTACGAGCACTTCGAGCGGGGCACCGCCGCCGCGACGGTCGAGCCGGTGGTCTTCCGCTGGACCGGCCGGACCCGGATCGCCGAGTAGCGAAGGGACGCAGCAGTCTCATGCGGGCACAGGACCAGCGGACGGGACCGCACCTGACGGTCAGCGACACGAGCGAGGCGATCGCCTTCTACACGGACGTCTTCGACGCCGTGGCCATCCAACGGGAGTGCCTGCTCGACGGGCATGTCGTGCACGCGGAACTGGCCGTCGGCGGTCATCGCCTGATCGTGAGCGAGTGGTGGGAGGCGGGCGACCCGTCGGTGGCCGCGAACCGTGACGAGGTGTTGACCATCGAGCGGACGGACCCCGAGTCGGTGCTGCGGCGGGCGGTGGCCGCGGGCGCCCATGTCGAGCCGCCGGCTGCCCCGTCGCACCAGGTCACGTTGCGCGACCCCGCGGGCCTCTGCTGGACCGTCGTCGGCCCGCAGCGGGCGGGGTAGGGCGAGTCCCGGCGGACCCGGGACAGGCCGCGGGAACCCGTGCGTACGGCGCGGGTTCCCGCGGCCTGTCCGGCGGGACGTCGCCGGAGTCCGCGCGGTGCGCGGCGCCTGGGCGCTTCTCCGGTCTCCTGGTCAGCCGCGCGGCGGTCCCGCCGACAGTCCGGCTTCCGCCGTCAGGTCCTGAGTCGTACGCGGGCCGGCGGGGGCGACGATCAGCTGATCGTCTGCCGGGCCGACGGTTCCCTCAGCGCCTCCGCCACCAGCGTACGCAGCCGCCCGGCGGTCGCCCCGGCCGGCACACGCGGCGGTGGGCGTGCACCGTTCGCCGTTGGTGTCGGCCGGAGGTGTCGGATCTGGGCAGGGGTGTTCGTAGTCAATGAGCGGGGCAGCCCACGAGGCTGCTGGGTGATGCGCCCGTGCGTCCAGGCTGTTGCGGTTGACCATCGAGAGGTAAGGCATGGCCAAGCTGATCTATGTGAACAACGTGTCGCTCGACGGCTACATGGAGGACGAACGCGGCGCGTTCGCCTGGTTGCCGATGGACGACGAGGTGTTCGTCGTCTACACCGATCTCCTGCGGTCCGTGGGCACGTTCCTCTACGGACGGCGGCTGTACGAGGCGATGGCCGTCTGGGAAACCGACGCCGCTCTGGCCGGGCAGTCCGACCTCATGGCCGACTTCGCAAGCGCCTGGCAGGCAGCGGGAAAGGTCGTGTACTCCACGACCCTCGCCGCGGTGTCGACCGCCGACACCCGACTCGAACGCCGCTTCGACCCCGCCGCGGTACGCGAACTGAAGGCCACGGCCGGCAGCGATCTCACCGTTGGAGGTGCAAACCTCGCGGCGCAGGCTCTTGAGGCCGGGCTGGTCGACGAGTGCCAGCTGTTCGTCTGGCCCGTGGTCGTCGGCGGGGGTAAGCCGGGCCTGCCGTCCGGCATGCGCGTCGACCTCGAACTCCTCGACGAGCGCCGATTCCGAAACGGCGTCGTACACCTCCGCTACCGCCCTGTCGGGCAGTGAACGACGGCCCGTCCGATCGCCTGCGCTTGCGTGAAGGTGGGGCGCTGACGGCTGATCCGACCGGATGAGGTCGACCATCACCCACTTCGGTGAACGCATCCCGGGCGCGGCTCAATCCCCGCTCTCGGTGTTCGGTGTTCGGCAGCGGCACCGTGGCAGCTTCTGTGACCCTGTCCTGGTGAGCGCGCCCGGTGACGAGGCTGTCGAGCTGCGTGTTCACGGGGTCTCCGGCGCGTCGGCGGAGACCATCGTCGATCATCCGATCGTGGTGCGGGTGGCGGGGGACCGGCACGCCGGGTTCTACCGGGTCCGGGAGGGACTCGGTCGGGCGGGCGGCGCCACCGCCGGGGTGGTGGTGGAGGCGTACCGGTGGGGGGCCCTGACCGCGGGGGTGGCGGTGCGGACGGCGTCCATGCTGCTGCTGTTGCCGTTCATGCTGGGCAACCTCGCGGTCTGGCTGCGCCCCACCCTGGCGGACCGGTTCGGCCTGCTCGGCGGGTTGTGTCGCCTGCTCGCCGGGTCGCTGACCGTGGCGTTCACGCTCGCGCTGGTCGGGGTGAGCATGAACCTGCCCGGCTGGCAGTGCGTGCCGTACGTGGAGTGCCGGCAGGGGCGGCCGTACCTGTCCTGGCTGGCGGCGTTGCCAATGGGCCCGCGCCTGGCGGTGCTGGCATTGGTGCCGCTGCTGGCGTTGCGGGTGTTCTGGGCCGTCGGCGCGCGCTCGGCGCGTGCCTTCGAAGGCTTCGAGGCCGCCCCGCCACACGAGCGGGTGCTGGAGTCGACCGGGAGCCTAGCCGCACCGGGGATCTGGCACGACGAGCGGATGACGTCGTGGCTGCGTCAGATCCATGTCGGGCTGGGCGCCGGCACTGTTTACCTCAGCCTGGTCGTCGCGGTGTCACACGGTCGGTGGAACGGCGTAGCCGTCGCGCTGCTCGGCCTCACCGGCGGACTCGTGCTGTTCTGCGCGGCGCTGCTGCTGGTGACAGTGAGCGTGAGGCGGGCCGGCCCGCTGCGACGCCTGCTGTGGATCCTCGTCGCGGTGGCCACCGTGTCGAGTCTCGGATACGCCGTGTCCCGACGGGAGATGCCGGTGGTGGTCGGGCAGATGCCCGGCTACGAGGGCGCGGCCGCCGGCCTGGTCACCGCGCAGGGACTGCTGCTGGTCCTGATCGCCGCGGTGACGCTGGCGCGGCAGCACACCCGGCCGGCCGGCTCGCGCGCGCTGCTGCGCGGACTCGGCACGCCGCTGGTGGCGGCGATGTCGGTCACGGTCACCTCCGCCTACACCACCACG
>NZ_JAGPXV010000413.1:0-5380 GCF_018070405.1 Micromonospora sp. D75 | reverse complement strand
TTGTCCGGCGGTGTCCTACTCTCCCACACCCTCCCGAGTGCAGTACCATCGGCGCTGGAGGGCTTAGCTTCCGGGTTCGGAATGTGACCGGGCGTTTCCCCTCCGCCATGACCGCCGTAACTCTATGAACATGTCAACCAACCCTGTGGGTGATCGTTTGTTCAGAGTTGCACAGTGGACGCGTAGCAGCTTGGTAGTCAAGTCCTCGGCCTATTAGTACCGGTCAACTGAACCCGTTACCGGGCTTACATTTCCGGCCTATCAACCCAGTCGTCTAGCTGGGGGCCTTACCCCACAAAGTGGGTGGGATACCTCATCTTGAAGCGAGCTTCCCGCTTAGATGCTTTCAGCGGTTATCCCTTCCGAACGTAGCTAACCAGCCGTGCCCCTGGCGGGACAACTGGCACACCAGAGGTTCGTCCGTCCCGGTCCTCTCGTACTAGGGACAGCCCTTCTCAAGTATCCTACGCGCACGGCGGATAGGGACCGAACTGTCTCACGACGTTCTAAACCCAGCTCGCGTACCGCTTTAATGGGCGAACAGCCCAACCCTTGGGACCTGCTACAGCCCCAGGATGCGACGAGCCGACATCGAGGTGCCAAACCATCCCGTCGATATGGACTCTTGGGGAAGATCAGCCTGTTATCCCCGGGGTACCTTTTATCCGTTGAGCGACACCGCTTCCACATGCCAGTGCCGGATCACTAGTCCCGACTTTCGTCCCTGCTCGACCTGTCAGTCTCACAGTCAAGCTCCCTTGTGCACTTGCACTCAACACCTGATTGCCAACCAGGCTGAGGGAACCTTTGGGCGCCTCCGTTACCCTTTAGGAGGCAACCGCCCCAGTTAAACTACCCACCAGACACTGTCCCTGAACCGGATAACGGTCCGAAGTTAGATACCCAAATCAACCAGAGTGGTATTTCAAGATTGCCTCCACCCATACTGGCGTATAGGCTTCACCGGCTCCCACCTATCCTACACAAGCTAATTCAGATACCAATGTCAAGCTATAGTAAAGGTCCCGGGGTCTTTCCGTCCTGCCGCGCGTAACGAGCATCTTTACTCGTACTGCAATTTCGCCGGGCCTGTGGTTGAGACAGTGGGGAAGTCGTTACGCCATTCGTGCAGGTCGGAACTTACCCGACAAGGAATTTCGCTACCTTAGGATGGTTATAGTTACCACCGCCGTTTACTGGCGCTTAAGTTCTCCGCTTCGCCCTTGCGGGCTAACAGGTCCCCTTAACGTTCCAGCACCGGGCAGGCGTCAGTCCATATACATCGAATTACTTCTTCGCATGGACCTGTGTTTTTAGTAAACAGTCGCTTCCCCCTGCTCTCTGCGGCCATACAACGCTCCACCCGCGCGGGGCTTCACGTCTCCGGCCCCCCTTCTCCCTAAGTTACGGGGGCAATTTGCCGAGTTCCTTAACCACAGTTCGCCCGATCGCCTCGGTATTCTCTACCTGACCACCTGTGTCGGTTTGGGGTACGGGCCGCTAAGAACTCGCTAGAGGCTTTTCTCGGCAGCATAGGATCACTGACTTCACCTGAATCGGCTCGGCATCACGTCTCAGCCCCATGTGTCGCGGATTTGCCTACGACACGGCCTACACGCTTACCCCGGCACAACCACCGGCCGGGCTCAGCTACCTTCCTGCGTCACCCCATCGCTTGACTACTACCCGCCAGGTTCCCACGCTCCCCAACCTCAACCCGAAGGTCTTGGCCGGTTTGGGTGGTTAGCACAACGAGGTTCGTCAGGGTCGCTCTTTCGCGGGTACGGGAATATCAACCCGTTGTCCATCGACTACGCCTCTCGGCCTCGCCTTAGGTCCCGACTCACCCAGGGCGGATTAGCCTGGCCCTGGAACCCTTGGTCATCCGGCGGAAGGGTTTCTCACCCTTCTTTCGCTACTCATGCCTGCATTCTCACTCGTGCCGCGTCCACAACTGGGTCACCCCGCTGCTTCACCCCCGGCACGACGCTCCCCTACCCATCCACACACCTGCACCTGGCATCAAGGCCAGGCGAAGTTAAAATGTGAATGCCACAGCTTCGGCGGTGTGCTTGAGCCCCGCTACATTGTCGGCGCGGAACCACTTGACCAGTGAGCTATTACGCACTCTTTAAAGGGTGGCTGCTTCTAAGCCAACCTCCTGGTTGTCTATGCGACCCCACATCCTTTTCCACTTAGCACACGCTTAGGGGCCTTAGCTGGTGATCTGGGCTGTTTCCCTCTCGACTACGAAGCTTATCCCCCGCAGTCTCACTGCCGCGCTCTCACTTACCGGCATTCGGAGTTTGGCTGATTTCGGTAAGCTTGTGGGCCCCCTAGACCATCCAGTGCTCTACCTCCGGCAAGAAACACGCGACGCTGCACCTAAATGCATTTCGGGGAGAACCAGCTATCACGGAGTTTGATTGGCCTTTCACCCCTAACCACAGGTCATCCCCCAACTTTTCAACGTTGGTGGGTTCGGCCCTCCACGCGGTCTTACCCGCGCTTCAGCCTGCCCATGGCTAGATCACTCCGCTTCGGGTCTAGAGCATGCGACTAAAAACGCCCTATTCAGACTCGCTTTCGCTACGGCTCCCCCACACGGGTTAACCTCGCCACATGCCACTAACTCGCAGGCTCATTCTTCAAAAGGCACGCCGTCACCCCGCAAGGCTCCGACGGATTGTAGGCGAACGGTTTCAGGTACTATTTCACTCCCCTCCCGGGGTACTTTTCACCATTCCCTCACGGTACTCGTCCGCTATCGGTCACCAGGAAGTATTTAGGCTTACCAGGTGGTCCTGGCAGATTCACGGCAGATTTCAGGAGTCCGCCGCTACTCGGGAACACCCACAGAAGACCAGCAACTTTCACCTACCGGACTATCACCGTCTACGGTCAGCCATTCCAGACTGTTCGACTAACCACTGGCTTTGTAACTTCTCGAACAAGTGTCAGCTTGCTCAGCAGGGTCCCACAACCCCGACCACGCAACCCCTGACAGGTATCACACGCAGCCGGTTTAGCCTCAATCCGCTTTCGCTCGCCACTACTCACGGAATCACTAAATTGTTTTCTCTTCCTACGGGTACTGAGATGTTTCACTTCCCCGCGTTCCCCCCACACACCCTATGTGTTCAGGTGCGGGTGACATCACATGACTGATGCCGGGTTTCCCCATTCGGACACCCTGGGATCACAGCTTGGTTGACAGCTCCCCCAGGCCTATCGCGGCCTCCCACGTCCTTCATCGGCTCCTGGTGCCAAGGCATCCACCGTTCGCCCTTGACAACTTGACCACAAAGATGCTCGCGTCCACTGTGCAATTCTCAACAAACAACCAACCCACAACCCACAGCCCCACACCTGCAACCACCACGTGGCCACGGTTTGCGAGACCAGGCCATGCCTGGCGCCTCACGCCCCCGGGACCAACGTCCACACGGGGCATCTCAAGGCTCTGAAACAACAACCACCTCGGGTTGTTCCTTCAGGACCCAACAGGGTGCTTACATCCGTCCCCAGCCGCACCACAGACTCGTTCCCACCACCCCGAAGAGCAGCTGTACTAGAGGATCCGCAGCCGTTGCCGGCGACCGACTTGCCAGTGTCTCCGCCATCTGAGCACCCCGACCCGACATTCGCGGGCCGCGGGCTCCATGCCACCTTTCGGTGGATGGTGCTCCTTAGAAAGGAGGTGATCCAGCCGCACCTTCCGGTACGGCTACCTTGTTACGACTTCGTCCCAATCGCCAGCCCCACCTTCGACGGCTCCCTCCACAAGGGTTGGGCCACCGGCTTCGGGTGTTGCCGACTTTCGTGACGTGACGGGCGGTGTGTACAAGGCCCGGGAACGTATTCACCGCAGCGTTGCTGATCTGCGATTACTAGCGACTCCGACTTCACGGGGTCGAGTTGCAGACCCCGATCCGAACTGAGACCGGCTTTTTGGGATTCGCTCCACCTCACGGTATCGCAGCCCATTGTACCGGCCATTGTAGCATGCGTGAAGCCCTGGACATAAGGGGCATGATGACTTGACGTCATCCCCACCTTCCTCCGAGTTGACCCCGGCAGTCTTCGATGAGTCCCCGCCATAACGCGCTGGCAACATCGAACGAGGGTTGCGCTCGTTGCGGGACTTAACCCAACATCTCACGACACGAGCTGACGACAGCCATGCACCACCTGTGACCGCCCCCGAAGGACCTGCCATCTCTGACAGTTTTGCGGCCATGTCAAACCCAGGTAAGGTTCTTCGCGTTGCATCGAATTAATCCGCATGCTCCGCCGCTTGTGCGGGCCCCCGTCAATTCCTTTGAGTTTTAGCCTTGCGGCCGTACTCCCCAGGCGGGGCGCTTAATGCGTTAGCTGCGGCACAGGGAACCGGAGAGGCCCCCCACACCTAGCGCCCAACGTTTACAGCGTGGACTACCAGGGTATCTAATCCTGTTCGCTCCCCACGCTTTCGCTCCTCAGCGTCAGTATCGGCCCAGAGACCCGCCTTCGCCACCGGTGTTCCTCCTGATATCTGCGCATTTCACCGCTACACCAGGAATTCCAGTCTCCCCTACCGAACTCTAGCCTGCCCGTATCGACCGCAGGCCTGGGGTTGAGCCCCAGGTTTTCACGGTCGACGCGACAAGCCGCCTACGAGCTCTTTACGCCCAATAAATCCGGACAACGCTCGCGCCCTACGTCTTACCGCGGCTGCTGGCACGTAGTTGGCCGGCGCTTCTTCTGCAGGTACCGTCACTTACGCTTCGTCCCTGCTGAAAGAGGTTTACAACCCGAAGGCCGTCATCCCTCACGCGGCGTCGCTGCATCAGGCTTCCGCCCATTGTGCAATATTCCCCACTGCTGCCTCCCGTAGGAGTCTGGGCCGTGTCTCAGTCCCAGTGTGGCCGGTCGCCCTCTCAGGCCGGCTACCCGTCGTCGCCTTGGTAGGCCATCACCCCACCAACAAGCTGATAGGCCGCGAGCCCATCCCAAGCCGAAAAACTTTCCACCAAACACCATGCGGTGCAAGGTCATATTCGGTATTAGCCCCGGTTTCCCGGGGTTATCCCAAAGCCTGGGGCAGGTTGCTCACGTGTTACTCACCCGTTCGCCGCTCGAGTACCCCGAAGGGCCTTTCCGCTCGACTTGCATGTGTTAAGCACGCCGCCAGCGTTCGTCCTGAGCCAGGATCAAACTCTCCAACAAAAATCTTTGTCGAACAGCATCCTGGCAACAAAAGTGTTGCCAAAGGAATCCCAACCAGCAACCATTCCAAAGAACAGCCACCAGTCCGGGGTATAAAACAATTGGCACTGGCTTTACAAGCACCCTGTTGAGTTCTCAAAGAACAACCACACACCAACCAGAAACCCCGCGC
>NZ_JAGPXV010000412.1:0-5385 GCF_018070405.1 Micromonospora sp. D75 | reverse complement strand
GATCGACGTCTCGGTAGGCTGGCCGGCGGGGGGACGGCGTGAGCAGAGCGGTCGAGGAGTCCAATCGGGCGATGCTGCGGGCCCGCGACGCGATGGACCGGGCGTACGCGCAGCCGCTGGACATCGCCGCGCTGGCCCGGATCGCCCACGTGTCCGAGGCGCACTTCATCCGTACCTTCCGGGCCACCTTCGGCGAGACCCCGCACCGCTACCTGCAACGCCGCCGGGTCGAGCGGGCCATGGCCCTGCTACTGGAGACCGACCGCGACGTCACCGACATCTGCCTCGCCGTCGGCTTCAACAGCCTGGGCACGTTCAGCCGGACGTTCCACGGCATCGTCGGTGCGTCGCCCTCGGCCTTCCGGCGTCGCCGGGCCGCGCCGCCGGACGTGCCGAGCTGCTTCGCCAAGTCCTGGACCAGACCGAGCAGTTTTGGATAAGCAGCAGGTCAGGCCGCTGCTCTAGCGTCGTCGGCATGACGATGACTTCGACTTCCCGCTCGCAGATCTACGTGCTCGACCAGGACGAGGCGCTCGACTTCTACGTCGGGAAGCTGGGCCTGGAGGTCAGCACCGACCAGGATCTCGGCTTCATGCGCTGGCTCACCGTGAACGTGCCGGGGGACCCGGGCCGGGAGATCCTGCTGGAGAAGCCGGGCCCGCCGGCCCTGGACCCGAAGACCGCCGAGCAGGTCCGGGAGCTGCTGACCAAGGGCGCCGCGGGCGGGTTCCTCTTCTTCACCACCGACGACGCGCACAAGACGTACGCGGATCTGGTCGCGAAGGGTGTGGAGGTGACCGACGAGCCGACCGACCGGCCGTACGGGATCGACTTCGGCATCCGCGACCCGTTCGGCAACCGGATCCGGATCGGGCAGATGCGCCAGGGGCAGTGAACGGCGCGGCGGCGGGCTAGTCTCGCGGTCCCCGACCGTGGAGGCGCCGATGCCCAGCCGCCTGCTCTACCTGGTCCGCCACGGCGAGCAGGACCGCGCGGAGGAGGAGGCCGACACCGGCCTGTCCGAGCGCGGCCGGCGGCAGGCGACGCTGCTGGGTGAACGGCTGCGCGGCACGCGCTTCGCCGCCGTACACCATGGGCCGGCCCGCCGGGCCGCGGAGACCGCCGCGCTGGTCGCGGCGTCGCTGCCGGGTGTTCCGGTACGCGAGGACGACCGCGCCGGCGACCACGTGCCGCACGACACCGACCCGGCCGACCTGCCCGAGCGGTACGCGGAGTTCCTGGCCGGGTTCACCGAGCGGGAGCGGCGCGACGGGCCGCGTGTGACCGCGGAGGCGGTGGCGCGGTTCGCCGCCGCCCCCGCGGAGGGTGACGTACGCGAGTTGGTCGTCACCCACAACTTCCTGGTCGCCTGGCTGGTGCTGCACGCGCTGGAGGCGCCGCCGCACCGCTGGATCGGGCTCAACCACCAGAACTGCGGGCTCACCGTGATCCGTTACAGCTCGGGCGGCCCGCCGACGCTCGTCGCGCTCAACGACGTCGCCCACCTGCCGCCCGAGCTGCGTGCCACCGGCCTGCCCGACGACTACCGGTTCTGACCTGGTGCTCAGGCGATCAGCTTCACCACGGCGTCGGCGACGGCGCGGGCGGACTGCGGGTTCTGGCCGGTCACCAGGCGCTCGTCGACCACCACGTGCTCGGTGAAGTCCGGCGCCGGCACGTGCTGCGCGCCGGCCTCGGTGAGCTTGTCGGCGAGCAGGAACGGCACCTCGTCGGTGAGGCCGACGGCCGCCTCCTCGCTGTTGGTGAAGCCGGCGACACGCTTGCCGGCGACGAGCCGTGAGCCGTCGGTGAGGGTCAGGTTCACCAGCGCCGACGGGCCGTGGCAGACGGCGGCCACCACGCCGCCGCGCTCGTAGACCGAGCGGGCGATCCGGGCCAGGTCGGGGTCGTCGGGGAAGTCCCACATGGTGCCGTGACCGCCGGCGAAGAGGATCACGTCGTACCCGGCCGGGTCGACGTCGGCGGCCTTCGGGGTGTCGGTGACGCCGGCGGTGGCGAGGAAGTCGTTCTGGGTGGCGTCGTTCTCGTCCCGCCCGTCGACCGGCGGCTCGCCGCCGGCCACTGAGACCAGGTCGACGTCGTAGCCGGCGGCCCGGAACACCTCCCACGGCTCGGCGGCCTCGCCGACGTAGTAGCCGGTCGAGCGGCCGGTGCGGCCCAGCTCGGAGTGACTGGTCAGGGCGATGAGTGCGCGAGTCATGCCTTCCATGCTGGCCCCGCCGCCGGCCGGCCGGCCATAGGCCGATGTCACAGCCGGAACGGGTTTGAAGTCGGCGCCGGTCAGCCGGTGGCGCCGTTGAGCAGGTCCACCACCTGCGCGGTGACGGCGGGCGGCGTGGCCTGCGGCGGGCAGTCCACGTAGCTGACCTGGTTGGGCCCGATGGTGAGCCGGTAGCTGAACGCGTCGGCGCACATGGTCGCCGGTGCGGTGACGGCGGCTTCGGCGGCCAGCCGGGGGTCGGCCGCGAGTTGCCGCAGCCGGGTGAGCTTCTCCGCGGCGAGCTGCCCCTCTCGGGAGGCGCCGGCACGGTCGGTGCGGGTCCAGTGGCCGTCCGGCCCGACCCGGACGGTGTCGGTCAGCCCGGCGATGCCGCCCGACTTCACGAGCACGACCTCGGTGGCCAGCGGCGAGGGCCCGTCCGTGACGACGGGTGGCGCGTCGGTGCGGGCGCAGCCGGCGAGCGGGACGAGAAGGGCGGCGACGGCCGCCACGGCGGGGGCAGCTCTCATACCGGTTCGGACGCGCGACGGGACCACCCGGTTCCGGTCCACCGGTCCTCCTCATCCGTTCGGTCAGTGTCTCCGGCGGGTTCCCGCCAGCCTCTTTCACGTTCGTCGATGTATCGCTATATCTACATCAGTGACTACCCCCGTCACAACATTCGCCTTCCAGGAGGGCCCGTGAAAAGATCCGTCGCCGCCGTCAGCGCAGCGCTGCTCACCAGCAGCGTGCTGGCCTGCGTCACCACCTCGGCGCAAGCGGCAGCGCCAACCGCCCCCAGCCCCGAGACCTCGGCCGCGGCCAAGGCCGCGAGCCTGCTGCGCGCCAACCCCGGCGTCGTCAAGGGCGCCGGCGGTGAGGCCTATCAGGCCGTCCGCACCAAGGTCGACCCCTCCGGGGCGGCGCACACCCGGTACAGCCGGACCTATCAGGGTCTCCGGGTGTACGGCGGTGACTTCGTCATCCACACCGCCCCCAACGGCACCATGACCAGCGCGTCGGTCAGCCTCGACGCCCCGCTGACCCTGAGCACCACCGCGAAGGTCGGCGCGGAGGCGGCCAAGGCCAGCGCCCGCAAGACGTTCTCCGGCTCGCTCACCTCGGTCGGCGCGCCGGAGTTGTTCGTCGACGCCAGCAGCGGCAAGGGCCGCCTCGCCTGGGAGACCGTCGCGACGGGCTGGAAGGCGGACAAGCAGACCCCGTCGAAGCTGCACGTCGTCACCGACGCCACCACCGGCAAGGTGATCGGCTCGTACGACGAGATCGAGACGGTGGCCGGCACCGGCCAGGGCATCTACACCGGCTCGGTCACCATCGACACCACGCTCTCCGGCAGCACGTACCAGATGATCGACCCGGTACGCGGCAACGGCCGTACCTGCGACATGAACAACGGGACCTCCACCTGCACCACGTTCACCGACGCGGACAACGCGTGGGGTAACGGCGCCACCTCGAACCGGCAGTCGGCCGCCGTGGACGCCCACTTCGGCGCCGCCAAGACGTTCGACTACTTCAAGAACGTGCACGGCCGCAACGGCATCTTCGGCAACGGCCAGGGCGTGCCGAGCCGGGTGCACTACGGCAACAACTACGTCAACGCCTTCTGGGACGGGGCCCAGATGACCTACGGCGACGGCTCGGGCAACTCCCGCCCGCTGGTCTCGCTGGACGTCGCCGGCCACGAGATGAGCCACGGCGTCACCGAGGCGCTGGCCGGGCTGGTCTACTCCGGTGAGTCCGGTGGCCTGAACGAGTCCACCAGCGACATCTTCGGCAACATGGTGGAGTTCTACGCCGCCGCGCCGAGCGACCCGGGCGACTACCAGGTCGGCGAGAAGATCAACATCAACGGCAACGGTACGCCGCTGCGCTACATGTACAACCCGTCGCTGGACGGCTCGTCCGACTCCTGCTGGTCCACCAGCACGAAGAACAAGGACGTGCACTACTCCTCCGGCGTCGGCAACCACTTCTTCTTCAACCTCGCCGAGGGCACCGGCGCCACCGCGTACGGCACCTCGCCGGTCTGCGGCTCGGCCCCGGCGGTCACCGGCATCGGCCGCACCAAGGCGGAGAAGATCTGGTACCGGGCGCTCGACGTGTACTTCACCTCGAACACCTCGTACGTCAACACGAGCAACCCGGCCAACACTGCCCGCGCGTACACCCTGCGGGCCGCCACCGACCTGTACGGCAACTGCTCCACCGAGTACAAGACCGTCCAGGCCGCCTGGACCGCGGTGAACGTCGCCGGTAACGACGCGCCGTGCAGCTCCACCGGCAACGACTTCTCCGTCTCGCTCTCGCCGACCGCCGGGTCGGTCACCGCGGGCGGTTCGGTCACCGCCACCGTCGCCACGGCCACCACCAACGGCAGCGCGCAGACCGTGACGTTCTCCGCGTCCGGCCTGCCGACCGGCGCCACCGCGTCGTTCAGCCCCTCCTCGGTGACCTCGGGCGGCTCGTCCACGCTCACCATCTCCACCAGCTCCAGCACGCCGACCGGCACCTACTCGGTGACCGTCACCGGCAGCGCGGCGTCCGGCACGAAGACCGCCACGTTCTCGCTGACGGTGAACGGCACCGGCGGCGGCTGCACCGGCGCGGGCCAGAAGCTCGGCAACCCGGGCTTCGAGTCCGGCAACACGGTCTGGACCTCCACCTCCGGCGTGATCGGCCAGTACGGCTCGCAGGGCCAGCCGACCCGCACCGGTACGTGGAACGCCTGGCTCAACGGCTACGGCACCACCCGCACCGACTCGCTGTCGCAGTCGGTGAGCCTGCCGAGCGGCTGCTCCACGTACACCTTCTCGTTCTGGCTGCACATCGACTCGGCCGAGACCACCAGCAGCGTCCAGTACGACAAGCTGAACGTGCAGGTGCTCAACTCCTCCGGTTCGGTGCTGGCCACGCTGGCGACCTACTCGAACCTGAACAAGGCCAGCGGCTACAGCCAGAAGTCGTTCTCCCTGGCGTCGTACGCCGGGCAGACCGTCACGCTGAAGTTCACCGGCACCGAGGACGTCTCCCTGCAGACGTCGTTCGTGCTCGACGACACCGCTGTCAACGTCTCCTGACCTGACCGCCCGACCCCGGGGCCCGGGGGCCCCCCCCCCCGGGGGGGCCCCCGGCCCCCCCCC
>NZ_JAGPXV010000411.1:0-5400 GCF_018070405.1 Micromonospora sp. D75 | reverse complement strand
GCGCGACCGGCTGATGCGGGCCGCGGAGCGCGGCGTCGGGCCGGTGGAGCTGGCCCGGCTCGGCGAGAAGCTGGGCCGCGCCGACTGGCCGGCCGCCGCGCGTTTCCTGCGCGAGTACGTCGCCGTGCTCGCCCTGCGCGACGTGAGCAACAGGGGCTCGGTCGCGTACGACCCGGCGGAGCTGGTGCGGGCCGCCACCGGCATGCTGCTCGACGATCCCGAGCTGCTCGCCGCTGAGCGCCGCCGCCTGGCCCACGTGTACGTCGACGAGCTGGCCGACACCGACCCGGCGCAGCTCGACCTGCTCGCCGTGGTGGCCGGAGGCGGGCGGTCCCTGGTGGCGTTCGCCGACCCGGACTCGTCCACGTACGCCTTCCGGGGCGCCGACCCGGCCGGCGTCGCCACGTTCCCGCACCGCTTCCGCACCGCCTCCGGCGCGCCGGCTGCCCAGGTCACGCTCACCACCTCGTACCGGGCCGGGCCGGAACTGCTCGCGGCCACCGCCCGGCTGGCCCGGCGGCTGCGCGGCCCGGCGGCGCACCGGCGGCTGCGCCCGCTGCCCGATGCGCCGGCCGGAACGGTGGAGGTACGGACGTTCCGCTCCGCCACCAGCGAGTCGGCCTGGCTGGCGCACGCGTTGCGCGAGGCACACCTGCTCGACGGCGTGCCGTGGTCCCGGATGGCGGTGCTGGTCCGCTCCACCGGCCGGCAACTGCCGTCGCTGCGGCGCGCGCTGCACACGGCCGGGGTGCCGACCGTCGTGCACGGCGAGGACCTTCCGCTGCACCTCCAGCCGGCGGTCGCCCCGCTGCTGCTCCTGCTGCGCTGTGCGCTCGAACCGGACCGGCTGGACGAGGAGGCCGCTGTCGCGCTGCTGCACTCGCCGCTGGGCGGGGCCGACCCGCTGGCCGAGCGGCGGCTGCGTCAAGGGCTGCGGGCGCTGGCGCTGGCCGGCGGCGACCGCCGTCCCTCCGGCGACCTGCTGGTGGAGGCGCTGCGCGACCCGGCCGAGCTGTCCACCATCGAGCGCCGCTGGGCGGCCCCCGCGCAGGCCGTGGCGCACCTGCTGGAGACCGCCCGGCAGGCCGCCGCCACCCCGGGCGCGACGGTCGAGGACGTGCTCTGGGCGGTGTGGCGGGAGAGCGGGCTGGCCGAACGCTGGGCCGGGGCGATCACCAGGGGGCGGGCGGCCACCGGCGAGCACGAGACCGCCCAGCGGTGGCGGGCCGAGGCCGCCGACCGGGACCTGGACGCCGTACTCGTGCTGTTCGACGCGGCGGCCCGGTTCACCGACCGGCTGCCCGGCGCGCGTACCGAGGTGTTCCTCGACCACGTTCTCGGGCAGGAACTGCCCGCCGACACGCTCGCCGCCGCCGCCGACCGGGGCGACGCGGTACGCCTGCTCACCGCGCACGCCGCGAAGGGCCTGGAATGGGATCTGGTCGCGGTGGCCGGGGTGCAGGAGGGCGTCTGGCCGGACCTGCGCCTGCGCGGCAGCCTGCTCGGCTCGGAGCGCCTGGTCGACGTGCTGGCCGGTCGCGCCGACGGGGCCGGCCTGCGGGCCAGCCTGGTCGGGCAGACGTCGGCGTTGCTGGACGAGGAGCGGCGACTGTTCCACGTGGCGATCAGCCGGGCGCGGCGGCGGCTGCTGGTCACCGCTGTGGCGTCGGCGGCGGTCGGCGGGGACGACCACGAGGAGCAGCCGAGCCGCTTCCTGCACGAAATCGCAGCCGCCGACCCACCCGCCACCGGCGCAGGCGGCACCGCCCCGACCGGCCAGGTCACGCGCGGGCAAACCGCTGACGGGCCGGTGCCGCACGGGGACGAGCATCCGCAGGACGGGCCGCCCGCCGTACTCCCGGTCACGCTGCCGCCACGCGGTCTCACCCTGTCCGCGCTGGTGGCCGAGCTGCGTACCGCTGTCACCGACCCGGCGGCGCCGATCACCCGGCGGCACGCGGCGGCGGGTGAGCTGGCGCGGCTGGCCGCCGCCGGGGTGCCCGGCGCGCACCCGGACGACTGGTGGGGGCTGCGCGGCCTCTCCGACGACCGGCCGCTGGTCGACGAGGGCGAGCCGGTGCGGGTCACCCCGTCGGCGATGGAGAGCGCGTTGCGGTGCAGCCTGCGCTGGCTGCTGGAACGGCACGGCGGCAGCGGGCCGGCGAGCGCCGCGCAGGGCGTCGGCAACCTGGTGCACGCCGCCGCGATGCTCGCCGAGGACGCCAGCGTCGACCGGGAGGCGTTGCTGGAGTACGTGGCCGCGCGGTTCGACGCGATCGAGCTGGCCGCCCGGTGGATGGCCGGTCCGGAGCGGCAGCGCGCCGAGGCGATGGTGGACAAGCTGCTGCGCTGGCTGGCCGGCAACCCGCGCCGGCTGCTGGCGATCGAGCACGAGTTCGCGGTCCGCCTCGACGATCCGTCCCGCCCGATCGAGCTGACCGGCCGGGTCGACCGGCTGGAGGTCGACGCCGAGGGGCGGCTCGTGGTGATCGACCTGAAGACCGGCAAGTCGACGGCGGTCACCGAGCGGGAGGTGGCCGAGCATCCGCAGCTCGGCGCGTACCAGGCGGCGGTGGAGGCGGGCGGGTTCGCCGAGTTCGGCGAGGAACCGGGCGGGGCCGCGCTGGTGCAGCTCGGCACCGGAGCGCGGGACGCCAAGGAGCAGACCCAGGCCGCGGCCGGGGAGGGGCCGGAGGCCGGGTGGGCCACCGCGCTGGTGCGCCGTACCGCCGACACGATGGCCGCCTCGACGTTCGCCGCGGTGGCCAACTCCAAGTGCCGGGTCTGCCCGGTACGCACCAGCTGCCCGGTCTCCGGCCAGGGCCGCCAGGTGGTCGAGCCGCCCCCGGAGAACTCATGAGCGTTCAGCCGGCGCTGTTCGGCGCCTCCGCCACGCCCACGCCGCGCGCGGCCGACGCCGGGCCCCGCTACACGCCCGTCGAGCTGGCCCGGCTGCTGCGGCTGCCCGCGCCCACCCGGGAACAGGCCGCGATCATCGCCGCGCCGGTGGAACCGCTGCTGGTGGTCGCGGGCGCCGGCTCCGGCAAGACCGAGACGATGGCCGCGCGGGTGGTGTGGCTGGTCGCCAACTCCTACGTACGCCCCGAGCACATCCTCGGCCTCACCTTCACCCGCAAGGCGGCCGGCGAGCTGGCCCACCGGGTCCGCACGCGGCTCGACCAGCTCATCCGGCGGCTCGGCCGGCAGGGGCGGGACCCGCACGACGACCCGCTGGCGGGCGAGCCGACCGTGTCCACGTACCACTCGTACGCCGGGCGGATCGTCACCGAGCA
Organism: Micromonospora sp. D75; assembly: GCF_018070405.1. Taxonomy (NCBI): domain Bacteria; kingdom Bacillati; phylum Actinomycetota; class Actinomycetes; order Micromonosporales; family Micromonosporaceae; genus Micromonospora; species Micromonospora sp. D75. The sequence continues at coordinate 2,107 of NZ_JAGPXV010000411.1, read as the reverse complement.
CGGGCTGCGCGCCGGGTACGAGCCGACCACCCGGCTGCTCACCGAGGCGTCCCGCTGGCAGCTCGTCGACATGCTGGTGCGCAACTACGACGGGGACATGTCCGAGGTGGACCGGATGCCGTCCACCATCACCGACGCGGTCCTGGCGCTCGCCGGTGAGCTGGACGAGCACCTGGTCGACCCGGACGAGCTGGCCGGCTGGACCGGCCGGTTCTTCGCCGAGGTGCAGTCGCGTCCCGGCCGGGTCTACGCCGACGTGCGCAAGGCGCTCCAGCTCCAGCGGACCCGGCTGAAGCTGCTGCCGCTGGTGCGCGCGTACGCCCGGCGCAAGGACGACTTCGAGGCGATGGACTTCGCCGACCAGCTCGCCCGCGCGGCCCGGGTGGCCCGCGACCACCCCGGCGTCGGCGTGATCGAGCGGGACCGGTTCCGGGTGGTGCTGCTGGACGAGTACCAGGACACCAGCCACGCCCAGGTGGTGCTGCTCAACGCGCTGTTCGGCGGCGGCCACCCGGTCACCGCCGTGGGTGACCCGTGCCAGTCCATCTACGGCTGGCGCGGGGCCAGCGCCGGCACGCTCGACCGGTTCCCGGCCGAGTTCGCCCGTACCGACGGCAGCCCCGCCGACGTGCTCAGCCTGACCACGAGCTGGCGCAACCGTCCGGAGATCCTCGGCGTGGCGAACGCGCTGTCGGTGCCGCTGCGGGCGGCCGGCGCACGGGTGCCGGAGCTGCACGCCGCGCTGAGCGTCCGCGATCCGATCCCGCACCGCACGCCGGGCGGGCAGGCCGCCGGCACCGTGCACTGCGCGCTGCTGGAGACGTACGCCGACGAGGCCGACTGGATCGCGGACAGCGTGCTGGCGGCCTGGCGGGGTGCGGCCGGGATGCCCGGCGCGCTGCCCGAGCACATCCCGGCCGACCGCCGCCCGACCACCGCGGTGCTGGTGCGGCTGCGCAGCCAGATCCCGGCGATCGAGGCGGCGTTGCGCGCTCGTGGACTGCCTGTCGACGTGGTCGGGCTGGGCGGGCTGCTGGACACCCCGGAGGTACGGGACGTGGTGTGCACGCTGCGCGTGCTCGCCGACCCGACCGACGGGGCGGCGTTGCTGCGACTGCTCACCGGCGCGCGCTGGCGGATCGGCCCGCGTGACCTGGTCGCCCTGCACCGCCGCGCTCGCGCGATCGCCCGCAGCCGCCGGGAGCTGACCGGCGACGAGGGCCCGGAGATCACCGTGGACGTGCTGGACGAGGCGACGCTCGTGGAGGCGCTGGCGGACCTGGGGCCGGCGCAGGCGTACTCGGCCGAGGGCTACGCGCGGCTGCGCTCGTACGGGATGGAACTGGCGCTGCTGCGCTACCGCCTGGACCAGTCGCTGCCGGAACTGATCGCGGACATCGAGCGGACCATCGGCCTCGACGTCGAGGTGGCGGTCCGGGCCGGCCGGGACGGCGCGGGCGACGCCGGGCTGGCCCGCGCGCACCTGGACGCGCTCGGCGACGTGGCGGCCCGGTTCAGCGGCGAGACGCCCGGCGCGACGCTCGCCGGTTTCCTCGCCTACCTGGCCGCCGCCGAGGACGAGGAGCGCGGGCTGGCGCCCGGCGAGGTCGAGGTGGTGGCCGGCGCGGTGCAGGTGCTGACCTCGCACGCCGCGAAGGGCCTGGAGTGGGACGTGGTGGCGGTGGCCGGGATGACCCGGGGCGTCTGGCCGGGGCCGGTGCGCAACTCCGACCACTGGCTGGGCGGGCTCGGCGTGCTGCCGTTCCCGCTGCGCGGCGACGCGGACGGACTGCCCGAGCTGGCCCTGCCGGAGGCGGAGGACCAGCGCGGGGTGGCCCGGGCGCTGACCGAGTTCACCGACGACTGGCGGGCGCACGACGAGCGGGAGGAGCGCCGGCTGGCGTACGTGGCGGTGACCCGCCCCCGCCGCCTGCTGCTCTGCTCCGGCTACTGGTGGGGGGAGGGGACCAAACGGTTCCGCGGCCCGTCGGTGTTCCTGCGGGAGGTGCACGACGCCTGCCTGGCCGACCCGGACGGCCATGTGGTCGACGCCTGGACGCCCGAGCCGGCCGGGGACGCGGTGAACCCGACCACCGAGACGGTGCTG
>NZ_JAGPXV010000410.1:0-5402 GCF_018070405.1 Micromonospora sp. D75 | reverse complement strand
GTCTCGGCGGTGGAGGTCAGCCCGCGCCGGGCCAGGACCGGCGGGGCGACGAGCATCAGCGCCGTCGCCACCAGCAGTACGCCGAGACGAGCCAGCGCGTCCATCGAGCTGGTGGCCACCGCCGCGAAGACCACCGCGGCGACGCCGAGCAGGAGCGCGCCCAGCCCCAGCGGGATGTTCTGCACCTCGCGCGAGGACGCCTCGGGCGGGTGCTCCGGGTCGTCCGCATCGAGCCAGCGGGGGCGACCGCGCGGCGGCGACGGGGGCAGGTCCTCCGGCGGCCCGGGCGGCGAGGTGCCCTGGCGGGGCACCCGGGGCGGCGCGCCGGTGGCGGCGGTGGGCGGGCGGCGGCCGGGCCGGCGGCGCAGGACCCGGCGCGGCCGGGTGGCCTGCCGGACCCGTTCCTCACCGGCGTGCGCCAGGATGTCCCGCTGGAAGAGGGCGGCCTGCATCTTGGCGGCGATCTGCCGCTGTTCCCGGGCGATCTCGGCGTCGCGGGCCTTCATCTCGGCGATCGAGCGCTCGATGTCGGCCAGGTGCTCGGCCCACTGCGGCTGGTGCGCGCCGCAGTGCGGGCAGACGACGGCGGGCTTGATGTCCTGCCCGCACGAGGCGCACCTGAAGCTCTCCACGACAGTCTCCCGTCCGCCCGTGCCCTCGCACTGTGGACCTCCCAGAGGCAGCATGCCTTGAGTGGGCCGGGATTTCGACAGTTGCCGCCGCGTTCCGGACAACAATAAGCGGACCGGCCGCCGGGAGACGTTCCCCGGCGGCCGGTCCGCGCGGTCAGCGGATCAGGGGCGGCCCATGCCGCGGTACTCCCAGCCGGCCTGCGTCCACAGTGTGGAGTCGAGGCAGTTGCGCCCGTCGACCACCTTGCGGCCGTTGGCCAGCTCGCCCAGGGCCACCGGGTCGGCGTTGCGGAACTCGGCCCACTCGGTGAGCACGCAGACCAGGTCGGCGCCGCGGACGGCGTCGTTCATGGTCTCCTCGTACGTCAGCTCGGGCACCGCGCGGCGCGCGTTCTCGATCCCCTGCGGGTCGAACACGTGCACGTCGGCGCCGGCCTTGCCGAGCAGCGCGGCGACCGCGAGCGCCGGCGCGTCGCGTACGTCGTCGGTGTTGGGCTTGAACGTGGCGCCGAGCACCGCGACGCGGGTGCCGGACAGGTCCGGCCCGGCCGGGCCGGAGCGGCGGCCGAGCAGCTCGGCGGCGAGCTGCACGACGCGGCTGCGCCGGCGCAGGTTGATCAGGTCGACCTCGTGCAGGAAGCGCAGCGCCTCACCGGCGCCCAGCTCCTGCGCGCGGGCCTGGAAGGCGCGGATGTCCTTGGGCAGGCAGGCGCCGCCGAAGCCGAGTCCGGCCTGGAGGAAGCGGTTGCCGATGCGCGGGTCGTAGCCGATCGAGCGGGCCAGCTGGGTGACGTCGCCGCCGGCGGCCTCGCAGACCTCCGCCATCGCGTTGATGAAGGAGATCTTGGTGGCGAGGAACGCGTTCGCGGCGACCTTGACCAGCTCGGCGGTGGCGAAGTCGGTGACCACGAGCGGTACCTCGCGGTCCTCGGTGGCGGCGAGGTCGAAGACGCCCTTGTGCGCGGCGTAGAGCATGCCGTTTGCCCACTCGCTCTTGACGCCGACCACGATCCGGTTCGGACGCAGCACGTCGTCGACGGCGAAGCCCTCCTGGAGGAACTCGGGGCTCCACGCCACCTCGACGCCGAGGTCGGCCGGGCTGTGCTTGCCGACGAGCTGCTCCACCCACTCGGCGGTGCCCACCGGCACGGTGGACTTGCCGACGATCAGCGCCTTACGGGTCAGGTGCTGGGCCAGGCTGGTCACGGACGCCTCGACGTACGACAGGTCGGCGCCCATGCCGTCGGCCCGCTGCGGGGTGCCGACGCAGATGAAGTGGACGTCGCCGAAGTCGGCGGTCTCGTTGATGTCCGTGCTGAATCGCAGCCGGCCCGCGGCCAGGTTGCGCCGCAGCAGCTCGTCGAGGCCGGGCTCGTGGATCGGCACCTCACCGGCGTTCAGCTTGGCGATCTTGTCCGCGTCGACGTCGAAGCCGAGCACCTCGTAGCCCAGTTCGGCGTAGCAGATGGCGTAGGTCGCACCGAGGTAGCCGGTGCCGAGGAACGTCACCCGGGGGCGGGGGGCGCCGGACGGCGGGGTCACCGCGGCGATGGCGGGCATCGGCTGGGTGTTCGGGTACGGAATCGTCACGCCTGTCTTCTCCGCTCGCACTGGCGGCGCTTCCATGCGTCGCATTCTGCTGGGGGCGCCTGGGCCGGGCACCGAGGGAACTGAATTTCTGCTGTGAGGGTAGTGGGGCCGGGCGGGCGACGCTCGGGCGCGAGCCTACCCGCCGGTAAGGTCCGGCAGGGGCCGGTGGCTATCCTTCAGTTTGCGGCAGTCTTCGGCCCCCGGGCGGTACAGACTGCGCATGATAGCGGTGAAAGGGGAGGGCCGACATGGCCGCAGAGCAGTCGTTCGACGTCTACCGGTTGCCGGAGGAGCACGAGGCGATCCGGGAGGCGGTCCGTGAGGTCTGTGCGGCCAAGGTGGCACCGCATGCCGCTGAGGCCGATGAGACAGGTGAGTTCCCGAAGGCGTCCTACGAGGCGCTGCGGTCCGCCGACTTCCACGCCCCGCACATCCCGGTCGAGTACGGCGGCGCCGGCGCGGACGCGCTGGCCACGGCCATCGTGATCGAGGAGGTGGCGCGGGCCTGCGCCTCGTCCTCGCTGATCCCGGCGGTGAACAAGCTGGGCACCATGCCGCTGCTGCTGGCCGGCTCCGAGGAGCTCAAGCGCAAGTACCTGACTCCGGTAGCGGCCGGGGAGGGCATGTTCTCCTACTGCCTCTCCGAGCCGGAGGCGGGCTCCGACGCCGCCGCGATGACCACCAAGGCGGTACGCGACGGCGACCACTGGGTGCTCAACGGCGTGAAGCGGTGGATCACCAACGCGGGCGTCTCCGAGTACTACACCGTCTTCGCCGTGACCGATCCCACAGCCCGGTCGAAGGGCATCTCCGCCTTCGTCGTGGAGAAGTCCGACCCGGGCGTCAGCTTCGGCGCCCCGGAGAAGAAGCTCGGCATCAAGGGCTCGCCGACCCGCGAGGTCTACTTCGACAACGTACGGATCCCGGCCGACCGCATGATCGGCGCCGAGGGCACCGGCTTCGCCACCGCGATGAAGACGCTGGACCACACCCGGGTCACCATCGCCGCGCAGGCCGTCGGCATCGCCCAGGGCGCGCTGGACTACGCCAAGGGCTACGTCCAGGAGCGCAAGCAGTTCGGCAAGCCGGTCGCCGACTTCCAGGGCATCCAGTTCATGCTCGCCGACATGGGCATGAAGCTGGAGGCGGCCCGGCAGCTCACGTACGCCGCCGCCGGTAGGTCCGAGCGCGGCGACGCGGATCTGACCTACTTCGGCGCGGCCGCGAAGTGCTTCGCGTCGGACGCCGCCATGGAGATCACCACCGACGCGGTCCAGTTGCTCGGCGGCTACGGCTACACCCGCGACTACCCGGTCGAGCGGATGATGCGGGACGCCAAGATCACCCAGATCTACGAGGGCACCAACCAGGTGCAGCGCATCGTCATGGCCCGTCAGTTGCTCAAGGGCTGACCGGAGGCGTTCGGGCGGGCGGGCCGGTGCACACCGGCCCGCCCGCGCTCGTTCAACGGCTCTCGGTGCCCTCCGGCCGGCCCGCGCCACGCGGCGGGGCGGACCACGGCGACTCGCCGCCGGTACGGCGGGGCAGCGGCTCGGTCGGGCTCTCGGGGTACGCCAGCGTGAGCGGTGGCGTGTCCGGGTCCTTCGCCGGCGCCGGAGGCCAGTCGGTGAGCGTCGGCTTGTGCTCCACCGGCGCGGCGGCCGGGGTCAGCTCCGCCTCGGCCGGCGCGGGTGTGGCGGGACGCCGCCAGCGGCTCGTGCTGAACACGGCCATCAGCAGCAGCACGCCGATGAGGAACAGCGTGCCGTTGTCGAGCGGGTCGCGCAGCGGCAGCGGGTCACCGAGCAGCTTCAGGTCACCGGGCACCCGGTCCCGCACGCTGAACGGCGCGACGAACAGCCCGAGGTACGGGACCGCGAGCAGCAGGCCGGCCACGAGCGGGCCGAGCGGCGAGAAGCGCAACGTGCCGAGCAGGCCGAGCAGGATGCCGGCGACGCCCAGATAGACGGCCGGCTCGATCAGGTTCGGCGTGCTGTACGTCCCGATCTCCACCCAGCGGTCGACGGTCCGCTCAGATCCGTCCTGACCGAGCGTGACGAGCACCCAGGTGACGGGCGCCACCGCCAACCCGGCGAGGAAGCTCCAGAGATGTCGCATCCGCGCACCGTACCGTTTTCGGCATGACAGATCATCCCGCGGTCCCGCCGGGTAAACCGACCTCGTACTCCCGCGTCACGCTCAGTCGCATCATGACCGCGGTCGATGTCAATCTGTACGGGACCGTGCACGGTGGGGTACTGATGAAATTCGTGGACGACGTTGCCGGCGCGGCGGCGGCCCGGCACAGTGGCGGCACCGCGGTGACCGCCTCCATCGATGAGATCGTCTTCTCCGAGCCGGTCCGGGTGGGCGACCTCGTGCACGCGCACGCCCAGATCAACTGGACCGGCAGCACCTCGATGGAGGTCGGCGTGAAGGTGGTCGCCGAGCGCTGGGACTCGGCCGAGGAGGAACCGGTCCGGGTCGCCACCGCGTACCTGGTCTTCGTGGGCGTCGACGTGGGTGGCACGCCCCGTCCGGTCCGGCCGGTGCTGCCGGCACTCGTCGAAGCGCTGCGCGACCGGGGCGCCGCCGTGCTGGTGGCGCCGCCGGGCACCGGCAAGACCACCACCGCGCCACTCGCGGTCGCCGACGCCGTCGCCGGACGGGTGGTGATCGCCCAGCCCCGGCGGGTCGCCGCACGCGCCGCCGCGCACCGGATGGCCGCGCTGCTCGGCGACCGGGTCGGCGACCGGATCGGCTACGCGGTGCGCGGCGAGCGCCGGGCCGGGCCGCGTACCCGGATCGAGGTGGTCACCACCGGTCTGCTGGTGCGCCGTCTGCACCACGACCCGGAGCTGCCCGGCGTGGACGCGGTGCTGCTCGACGAGTGCCACGAACGGCAGCTCGACGCGGACCTGGCGCTGGCGTTCAGCGTCGAGGCGCGCGGCACGCTGCGCCCGGACCTCTGGCTGCTGGCCATGTCGGCCACCCCGCAGGCGGACCGCTTCGCCGCGCTGCTCGGCGCGGGCGACGCCGCCCCCGTGGTACGCGCCGAGGCCGCCCTGCACCCGGTCGAGCGGGTGTGGGCGCCGCCGCCGCGCCCGGTGACGCCACCCGGCGGTGGCCGGGTCGATCCCGCGCTGCTGGACCACGTGGCCGCCACGGTCCGCCGGGCGC
>NZ_JAGPXV010000041.1:0-18392 GCF_018070405.1 Micromonospora sp. D75 | reverse complement strand
GTCGCCTGAGCGATGGCGGCCAGGACGTGGTCCTCGATGATCGGGCGGCGGCGGATGTCGGACAGGTGCCCGTCGTTCGTCTCGCCGACCAGGGGGTTGAACGACACCCCGTCCGGCCGGCGCTCCATCAACCAGCCGAGCAGCGCGTCCGCCGCCCGGAACACCGACAGCGTCGCGGTCAGCACGACCGGGGATTCCAGTACGCCGAGTTCGTCCACCTGGGTCGAGCCGACGAGTTTCCCGTGCCCGTTGCCGGAGAACACCGCCGCCGGCAGCGTCCACCGTCCGGGGCCGAGCCCGCTCGGCACGATCGCTGTGACGCCGGTGAGCAGGTCGCCGCCGTCGACCACGGTGGTGTGCCCCACCAGGACGCCGGGGACGTCGGTGATCGCGTTGTGGCGTCCGGTGGGCAGCGTTCCGACGACGACGCCGAGGTCACGGGCGCGCCGGCCGGTCCGGCTCAGGGCAGCGCCGCCCGGATCGCCTGCACGATGCCGGTCGGTGAGTAGTCGTCGGGGACGCCCTCGACCAGGATGATGTCGCCCTCGATGTGCCGGGAGCGCAGGGGCGCGATCTCCTGGTACGCGGGCGAGTCCCACCACGCGCGCGCCTCGGCGATCCCGGGGAAGCCGAGCATCACGACCGCGCCGGGCCAGGCGCCCTCCTTCACCTCGTGCGGCGTGGCGTGCACGAGGAACCGGCCGCCGTGCGGGGCGAGGGTGGCCGGGAGGCGCTCGATGTACTCGGCGATGTCCGGGTGCGGGGCGGCGTCCTGGAGGTGGGCGATGGCGTACGCGGGCATGGTGTCCTTCCGGCCGTCGAACTCCGAACGCCGATCCTGACACAGCGGACGGCAGACGTTCGCGCCCATTTTCCCGGCGCCGACGACGGCGCGCGCTCAGGCGCCGGACGCCACGGCCGCGATGGCGGCGTGCGTGCGGTGGGTCTCGTCGTACAGGCGTGTCAGGCGTTCGACCTCGGTGAACCCGGCCTGCCGCAGCCGCGCGGAGAACTCGTCCACCGGCCAGCGGTACGCGGTGGCGACCTTGTGGTCGAAGGCGCTCACCTCGTCACCGACGAAGATGCCGACCACGAGCGGTCCACCGGGCACGATCGCGCGCCGGAACCCGGCCAGCACGCCGTCGAGATCCGGTGGCGGGAGGTGGATCAGCGAGTACCAGGCGAGGATGCCGTCGACGGAGTGGTCCGGGACGGCGAGGTCGTCCAGCGACCCGAGCCGGTACGCGCCGCCCGGATGGGTGGCCCGCGCGTGCGCGACGAACTCGGGAACCATGTCGATCCCGGTGGCGTCGACGCCCAGCGACCGGAGGTGGTCGGTGAGGTGCCCCGGTCCGCACCCGAGGTCGAGCACCGGGCCGGTCCGGCCGGCCAGGTGCCGCCCGATGAGGGCGAGGTCGTCCGGGTGCACCGCGGCGGTGCTGCCGAACAGTTCGATGTAGAGCTCCGCGACCGCCCCGTACGCCTGCCGTACCCGTGTGTCGTCCACCGCTCGACCATAGGGGTCCGACGCCTTGGCCGCATTTAGCAGATGAATGAGATGAATGAATGGAAAAGTCGTCGCAAAGCAGCCGCCCGGTGCGGAATCGATAGCTTTCCGTCACTGAAGTTTCTATCCTTGAAGAATCCCGATCGCCAGCAGCGGAAGGGGCGGCATGCCGCGCCGTTCGAGCCTCAGCTATCGAGATGCGTTGAAGCTGCTGGCCCCGGGCAGCACGCGCATCACCGAGACCGACAAGGTCGTCAGCGCGGGGATCCTCGGCGCCGGGGCGCTCACCCAGGGCGCGGCGCTCGCTCTGCTCGGCCCGAAGAACGCGCTCATGCAACTCGTCCGGGACGCCACCGGAAACCAGGCCGGCCGCATCCGCACGACCGGCGGAAAATCGTATTACAAGCTGCTGGAGGCCAGCCATACCGTGCTGGCGCTCTCCGCGTTCTTCGACGGTTTCCGGGACGAGGTCGGGCCGGGTTTCGACCGGCTGGAGCTGACCGACGAGGAAAAGGTGGGCATGGTGGCGGCCGACCGTCGCCAGCACACGCTGCCGAAGGAGATCGACGGCGGATACTTCCCGCTGCCGTCCTCGGTCCACGGCATGGACGACACCCGGCGCGACGTCGAGGCCGCCTACGTCAAGCTCTACGACGCCACCATCGCGTTCTGCGAGGGCCTCGCCGCCTGGCCGTCGGTGCGGCGCGGGCTCGACCTCACGTCGCTGCGGTCCCGGGTGGTGGGCCGGGCCATGTGGCACTACGAGGACCGTTTCGACCGGCTCGCCGCGGACCTCCCCGAGTTCGGGTTCCGGATGCTCCGGCAGGCGATCGAGCACAACCTGCTCGACAACCGGAACCTGACCACCGAGGTCTCGGCCCGGCTGGACGCGCTGGCGCAGCTGTACCGCAATCTCGCCGAGTTGTCCGGCCCGGCCCCGGCCGACCGCCCCGACCTGCTCCGGGAGTCACTCGACCGGCTCACCGGCTCGCTGGCCGCGGTGTTCCGGCAGCCGCTGCTGCGGATCAAGGACGTCGACTTCCACCTGCGTCTGCCCACGGTGGAGGAGGGGTTCATCAGCCCGGACTTCCGGGCCGCCGAGTACGGCAAGCACACGTCCCCGGAGCGTGATGCCTGGTGGGACGACCAGCCGCGCCGGGGCGACCTGGTCGGTTTCCTCTCCGAATACCTGACCGATCCGGCGAGCCTGCACCGTCCGCTGCTGCTCCTCGGTCAGCCGGGCGCCGGCAAGACGTTGCTGACCCGGGTCATCGCGGCCCGGCTGCCGGCGAGCCGGTTCACCGCGATAGTGGTGCCGCTGCGCCGGATGTCCGGGGACTCGTCGCCGACCGAGCAGATCGAAGCAGCGATCGAGCAGGTGATGGACGAGCGCATCCGCTGGGCGGACCTGCGCCGGGCCACCGAGCACACCACGGTGGTGGTGATCTTCGACGGGTTCGACGAACTCGTCCAGGTCACCGGCACCGCCCACTCCCAGTACATCGACCGGGTGGCCGAGTTCCAGGAGACCCAGTGGGACCTGGGCTACTCCGTCATCCCGATCATCACGTCCCGGATGCTGGTGATGGACCGCGCAAGCGTGCCGCAGGGCACCGCGCTGGTGCGGCTGGAAGACCTGACCGACGCCCAGGTGACGGCCTGGTTGGCCGCCGTCAACGCGGCAAACGAGGACCGGCCCGGCTACCGTCGGCTCTCCGCCCGCGAGCTGCTGTGGCACGGCGAGCTGGCCCGCCAGCCCTTGCTGCTCACACTGCTCGCCATCTACTACAACGAGCACTGGGCCGACCGCCGTCCCGGCGCCATGTCATCGTCCGACCTGTTCACCGGCCTGCTCACCGCGTTCATCAGACGGCAGGTGAGCGAGAAGGCGCCGACCGCCCTCCCGACGCACGAGCGGGAGGCCCGCGAACACCAACTGCGGCGCGATCTCGCGATCACCGCGTTCGCCATGTTCAACCGCAACCGGGAACTGGTGAACCGGGCCGCGCTCCGCGCCGACCTCGACTGTTTCGGGCCCGGGGCCGGCGACGGCTCCCGGTTCGAACTCGGCGACGTGCTCGGCCCGGAGCAACTGGTCACCGCCGCCTTCTTCGTCGTGTACGGCCCGGACGACGTGCAGGGCGAGGACGCCCGGCGCACGTACGAGTTCCTGCACACCACCATCGGCGACTTCCTGATCGCCGAGTACGTCATCGGGGCGCTGCGGAGTCTGGCCGAGCTGCGGCGGCGCACCCTCAGCCCGGCCGGGTTCGGCTATCAGCTGGACACCGGCCAGTTCCGGGCGCTTCTCTCGCACCAGCCGCTGGTCAAGCGGGAGGCGGTGGTGGGCTTCGCGCGGGAACTCGCCTTCCGGCACCCAGGGGACCGGGACGCGATCGTGGAGACGGTCGCCGGACTGCTGGCCGAGGCCCGGCAGCGGACCAACCTGGCCGGTGTGGACGGCTACCGGCCCGCGCCGTACGACCCGGTGCGGTTGCTCGCCGCGTACACCGCGAACCTGGTCGCGCTGGCCGCGCTCGTGTCACCGGACGGGGTGCGCCACAGCGACCTGATGGACGACGAGACCTGGGTGTCCACGGTGCGGCTGTGGCGGGCGGGCCTGGACGAGAAGGGCCAGCTCGCGATGATCAGTTGGCTGCGCCGGGACGCCGACGGCCGGATCGTCGCCGGGCTGCGGCGGGAACGGCGGGGGGAGAAGGTGAACGTGGCGGCCGAGGAGGCCCGGCTGCTCGGCGACGTCACCACCTACGGCCAGTTGCAGGCCGGCGCGCGGACGTGGCGCGGCCAGGCGCCGACCAGCTTCGAGGCGGCCCGGTTCCACGCCGACCTGGTGGAGCTGGCCACCCGCCGCTGGCCGGTGCCGTCACTGCACCAGCTGATCCTGTACGACGAGCGCAGCTACCGGCGACTGTGGGCGCGTGCCGTCGAGTTCCCGGAGGCGGTGTCCAGCACGAGCGCCACGGTCCTGCTGGAATGCCTCGCCGAGGACGGCGCGCAGTTGCCACGCGAGGTGGTGTGCGGGCTGACCCGGGTGGCGCTGAGCCGCTTGCCCAGCTCACCGACAGCGCCGCCGGAGCTGATCATCTCGTGTCCGTACCTGATCGACGAGTTCCCCGAGCTGGTCGACTCGCTCGGCACGACCGACGACCACGCGGTCCTGCACGCGCTCATCCTGCGGCACGGGCTCGACCGGCTGCCGCAGCGGTACGTGGCCCGGGTGCGGGAGGTGCTCACCGACATCGAGGGGCGGCTCGCGGAGCTGCCGCTGGAGGACGGCGTGGTCTCGGCCGAGATGGCCGAGCAGTTCGCGGCCGCGCGGGTCGACAACCGCACCGCGCTGTGGCTGCTCATGGCGTTGACCGAGTACGGCGACCTGGCCTGGCGGAAGATACCGCCCCGGACGATGGCCGAGCTGCTGGCGCACCGGCTGCCGGACGAGTTCCTCGACGAGGCGAGCCTGTGCCGGCTGCTCGTGGACTACCTGCGGGCGCACGACCGGGCGCCGGCCGAGGTCTCGCTGGTGTCCGCCCTCGACACGCTGCGCGTCCTCGCAGCGACCGACCAGCCCGACCAGCCCGACCAGCCCGACCAGGTCCCGGCCGCCGAGGCGGTCTGACCACGCCACCCGTACCGCCACCACCCGTTCGGAGGCCCCGATTGGCACACTCGCCCCGGCATCGAGAGCACATCGTCCGAACAGGAAGGAGGGATCTGGCGGTCGAGATCGCCGGGGCGGAACGCGGCTGGCCCGTGTTCCTGATGCACGGCACACCCGGCAGCCGGAACGGTCCACGACCACGCTCGATCGTGCTCCACCGCCTCGGCGTACGCCTGATCTCCTACGACCGGCCGGGTTACGGCGGTTCCAGCCGGCTGCCCGGCCGCCGGGTCGCGGACGCCGCCGCCGACGTCGCGGCCATCGCCGACGACCTGGGCCTGGACGGGTTCTCGGTGGTCGGCCGGTCCGGCGGCGGCCCGCACGCCCTGGCCTGCGCCGCGCTGCTGCCGGAGCGGGTACGGCGTACCGCCGTCCTGGTCGGTCTCGCCCCGGCGGGGGCGGCCGGGCTGGACTGGTTCGGCGGCATGACCGACGCCAACGTCCGTGACTACGGTGCCGCCGAGCGCGCCGTGCCGGTGCTCGCCGAGCAGTTGCGGCTGCGGGCCGAGCGCACGATGGACGATCCGGGCTCGCTGCTCGCGCTGCTGGTCGAGCAGATGACCGAGGCCGACCGCCGGGTGGTGGCCGGGGTGCCGATCCGCCGACAGCTCACCGACGCCTACGCCGAGGCGCTGCGCCAGGGGCCGGACGGCTGGATCGACGACGTGCTGGCGCTGCGCGCCGACTGGGGCGTCACGCTGGCCGAGATCCGGATGCCGGTCCGGCTCTGGCACGGCGCCGACGACAACTTCGCCCCGGCCAGCCACACCCGGTGGCTGGCCGAGCAGATCCCCGGCGCGCAACTGCACGTGCAGCCGCGCAGCGCGCACTTCGGCGCGGTCGAGGTGCTGCCGGAGATCCTCGCCTGGCTGGCCGACCCGGTGGAGCGGGCCACCGTCAGATCGGATGCGGGTCGATGATGCGCCGCTGCAACCGGCTCTCCCGGACGGCCTCGACGGCCGGGTGGTTCTCGCCCAGCCGGTAGGTCAGCTCACGGGTGACCGCCTCCAGCTCCGCGCGCCGGCCGCTCTCCACCCGCTCCTGCATCACCACCAGGTTCGCCTGGCAGCGCAGCGTGTTCGTGTGGTCGCGGCCGAGGATCCGGACCAACCCGTCGTACGCGCGCCGCAGCAGGCTCAGCGCCTCCACGTCGGCGGCCTCCCGACCTTCCGGCGGGTCGGGCTGTTCGGCGATGCAGATGCCCTGGTTCATCCAGCCGGAGAGCGGGTACGGGTGCCCGCTGCCCAGCACGCCGGCGAGCGCGTCGGCGGACCGGCCGGCGAGCTGCCGGGCCTCGGCGAAGTCCCCGGCGCGGCGGGCCACCATGGCGAGGTTGACCATGCAGACCAGCGTCAGCGGGTGCGCCGGGCCGAGGTTGCGCTGGTAGATGCGGTGCACCTCGGTCAGTTCCCGGCTGGCGCGCTGGAACAGGTCGACGGTGAGCAGGTTGATCGACAGGCTCAGCCGGCAGGTGAGCGTCTCCGGGTTGTCCGGCCCGAACCGCTCGTTCAGCAGCTCGTAGGCGGCTTCGAGGAGCTTGCCCGCCTCGACCGCGTGCCCGGCCGCGCGCAGCGACACCGCCAGGTTCGTCTGCGTCCGCAGGGTGATCAGGTGTTCGGCTCCGGCCGTGTTCAGCAGTTCCCGGTGGACGCTGCGCAGGCGGGTGACCGACTGCTCGAAGTCGCCGGCGTCGCGCATGTCGATGCCGACGTACGCGGAGGAGGCGAGCGTGTCCGGGTGGTTCTCCCCGAGGATCGCGCGGCGCCCGGCCAGCACCATCTCGTCGTTCTTGCGGGCCTCCCGGAAGTCGCCCATCAGGCGCTGGGTGCTGGCGAGGTTGTTGAGCGCGGCGAGCGTACGCGGGTGCTCCTCGGTGAAGTTCCGCTTCCACGCGTTGAACGTGATCTCGTCGAGACGCAGCGCCTCGTTGTACATGCCCATGCCGCGCAGGTCGCGGGCGAGCCCGCCGGCGGTCATCAGCGTGTGCGGGTGGTCCTCGCCGAGCAGTTCCCGTTGGGCTGCCAGCACCTCCTCGTCCAGCGCCCGGGACTCGGTGAACTGGCCGAGGAAGGCGAGGATGTTGGCGAGGTTGAACTGGAGGTGCAGCAACTGCCGGCGCAGGTCGTCGCGAGCCCGCGGGTCGGTCTCCTCGGCGAGCATCTGCTCCCAGGTCTGCGCGACCTCCTGCCCGAGCCGCCGGCCGGTCTCCAGGTCGCCGCGCAACTGGAGGTAGCGGACCCGGTCGATCATCAGCGCCCGCACCTCAACCTTGCTGCTCAGCGGCGCCTTGGACGCCTCCAGGTGCGGCCAGATGACCCGGAACCGCGGCCACCCGTCGGGGTCGTCCACCTCGCCCTCGGGCCGGGCGGCGGCGAGCACGAGGTGGACCTGCCGGCGGGCCTCGTCGAGTTCCGCCTCCGTCATCCGGGACCGGACGGCGTGCTGGAGCAGGCGGTGCATGAGCACCAGGCCGCCCCGGCCCCGCTCACCGCCCGCCGGGTTCTCGGCCCGCAGGTCGACCCGCACCAGGGCGAGCCGGTTGGCCTGCTGCACCAGTTGCTGGCGGACCAGCCGCTCCTTGGCCTGCGGGTGGAACGGCACCAGCGCTTCGGCGAACTCGTCGCTGTAGACCAGGTCGGCGGAGATCTCCGGCGCGAACACCGAGCAGAGTTGCAGCACCCGGTAGGCCGCCGGGTTGCGGGTGCGCAGGTGGTTGAGCGACAGCTCCCAGGTGGCCTCCACCGAGACGTTGCTGTTCGGCTCCATCACCGCGCCCGGACCGAACTTGGCGATCTCGGTGAGGTAGCTGTCGACGGAGTGGCCGGTGTCGGCGAGCCAGGCCGCGGCGGCGGTGACAGCGATCGGCAGGTCGCCGAGCAGGGCGGCGATCCGGTCGGCCTGGTCGACGCGCATGTTCGGCACCCGCTCGGTGAGGTGCTGGATGCTCTCCGCGCGCTTGAACACGTCGACCTGGACGGTGGTGGCCCGCTCGACCCACTGGAGGTTCCGGGACGTGATCAGGACGTGGCCCTTGCCGTCCGGCACGTACGGCAGCACGCCCTCGATCTCGTCCGCGTTGTCCATGATCAGCAACCAGCGCAGGTCGGTGCGGCGCAGCGCCTGGAGCACCAGCCGGGCGTTCTCCCGGTTCGATTCCGACGACGGCACGCCCAGGTAGGGCGCGAGGTCACCGATGGCCGACTCGATGAACGGCACCTGGTCGGCGTCGATCCACCACACCATGTCGTACGCGGCGCGGTAACGGTGGGCGTACTCCAGCGCGAGCTGGCTCTTGCCGATGCCGCCCATGCCCTGCAACGCCACCGGCCCGGTGCCGGAGAGCACCACCTTCGGGCTGCTGCGCAGCAGCGTCCGCAGCTCGCGCAGGTCCGCCTCGCGGCCGGTGAAGCGCTTGTTGCGGCCCGGCACCTCGAACACGGTGTTGTCCCGGCCGGGGAACCGGGGACCGGTGGGCAGCTCCAGGTCGGCCGGCACCCCCTCGCGGCCGACCAGGCGCAGGATCCGCGCGGCGGCGGTCCGCGCCTCCAGGCCGGCCACCGAGACGGTGTGCGCCGCGGGCACGTTCGCCAGGCGCCGTACGTCCGCCACGTAGACGACGAGCGGCACCTGGTCGGGCGAGCGGTCCGGCGCGGCGAGCACCGCCTCCTCGTTGGCGTTGGACTCGGAGACGATGATCAGCTCCCGGGCGGTCCGGGGCACCTCGTCGTCGGTGAACCACGGGTCGGTCACCCGGACGTCGGCCGAGACCAGCAGGTGGCCGATCCACTCCGCCCACACCCGGTCGTACGGGGCGTGCCGGAGCACGATCTCGCTCTCCACCGACGTGGAGGTACGGGTGAACCGGGCGTTCACCCGCTCGCGTACCGCGCTGCTCATCGGCGGCAGCGACTCCACCTCGCCCCGGGTGATCTCCCGGGCCAGCACCTCGTACGCGGACAGCAGCGACCCGTTGACGCCTGGTTGGTCGGCGAACGTGGCGAGCAGCTCCTCGTACGCATAGAACGCCTGGTAGGGCACCTGCATCCGGGCCCAGTACCGGTCCCGGTCGGCCTCGCTCATCCCGCTCGGCAGCCCGCTGAAGCGCTGCCGCGCCACCGCACGCCCGGTGTCCGCCTTGACCTTCTCCGCCGGGTCGATCCGCATCGGCACGGGCAGCACCCGGATCCGCCGCGACCCGTAGCGGTGCTCGACCAGCCGCGCCACCTTCGCCGCGCCGGTGATGCCCTGCTCGCTGAGGGTGAAGCAGGTGACCAGCACGTCCGGCAGTTGGATGGTGCAGATGTCGGCGACGTCGGAGAACCCGGTGCGGCTGTCGATGAGCACGTAGTCGTAGTTGCGTTTCATGTCGGCACGCAGCGCGTCGAAGAAGTAGCCGCCGCCCTGCCGCTCGTAGAACTCGTCCCAGTTCATCCCGGCGAGCGCGCCCGCGTAGTCGTTGTTCTGCTGGCCGGCGCCGAGGAAGTCCAGCGTCCCGTCACCGGGGAAGTTGGACCAGTTCAGCGAGAACGAATACTTGTGCACGCGGGCGTACTGCTCGTGCCAGCGGTCGTCGCCCTTGTCCTGCTTGGTGGTGGTCGCCCACTCGTACTCGCGGATCAGGTCGATCACCCCGCCGGTGCTCTCCAGCGCGTCCCGGTCGATGAACGGCGCGAAGAAGCGCGACAGGCCGGGGGACTCCAGGTCCCAGTCGACGGCGAGCACCCGCTTGCCGTTGGCGGCGAGGATCCAGGCGACGTTGGCCAGCGCCATCGTCCGGCCGGTGCCGCCCTTGTAGGAGTAGAAGGTGACGACCTGTCCCTCGCGTCGGGTCATGTGTCCACTCCCTCGTCGGGCGGCGGGTTCTCCCAGAGCCGGGGTTTGCTGATCGGCCGTCCTGGCGGCGGGTAGGCCGGTCTCGCCTCCAGGTAGCGGCGGCGCATCCGGTCGACCAGGCCGTGGATCCCGGCCCGCCAGTCGTCGTACGTGGTGATCGCCAGGGGGCGTGCCGCGGCCGGGAAGATCGCGATGGCCCGGTCGAGCAGCACCGTCGCCTGGGAGCGACGGCCGGGTGCCGGGTCCTCGATGATGACCACGACGCCCACCCAGCGGTGCAGCGAGGCGGCGGCCGCGCGGACGGCCTCCGCACCGTCCGGCGTCTCGACCACCCGAGGATCGATCATGAGTACGCCCGGGCAGCCCCGGAACAGCCCGGCATCGGGTACGAAGTCGCGGACGTCGATCGGCATCCGCAGCCGCTGCACCGCGTCGGTCACGTCGTCGACCACGGGTGGCCGGCCGTGGAACGGGCGCCACCGGCCGGCGTGCGTGTCGGATCGTCCGTTGAGCCGGCCCGGCTCGTGCGGTTGCTCGGGCGCGATCACCACCGCCCGGAACGGCACCTCGCTGGTCGGCGACGACGGCAGGTCGGTCGGGCCGGTCGGCGGCTCGGCCGCCTGCAGCGGGGTCTGCTCGGCGGTGTCGACGATGTGCTGCGCGAGCCGGCCCAGCACCTCCTTGTAGGCGTGCTGGAACTTCTGCAGCCGGCAGAGCGCGCTCATCCCGTTGGCGGCGTACGCGTCCACGTCGGCGGCCATCGCCACCGCCCGGGCCTGGTCCGGCGCGTGCACGGCGGCGGGCGACGGGATCCACAGGACCGGCAGGATGTTGTCGCCGTCGGGCGGGCGGCCGGCCCGGATCAGCCGTTGCCGGAACCACTCCCGTTCCCGGCGCGAGTCGTCCCGGTTGAGATAGTCCGGCGAGTACAGCGGCACGAACACCTCGGCCTCGGCGAGCGCGGTGCGTTTTCGTTCCGTCCGGTCCTCCGGCGGCCGCACGATGAAGTCGGCGAAACCCTGCCGGCGTAACCGGTCGCCGGGCCGGCCGTCGATGGCCAGGTTGAGATCGTGGTAGAAGCGGCGGACCCAGTGGTCGCCCGGGGTGCGGTCGTTGTGCGTCGGCGGGGGGACGTAGCTGAGGAAGAAATAGGGCGGGCCCGGCAGCGCGGGCCGCTCAGAGGTCACGGCGACACGACCGTTCCACGGGTAGTGCGCCTGACCCCCAACCGTCAATGATCACGCGCTGCTCCCCGGTCGACACGATACGGCGTCTATCGATCAGGGTAGAGAGGTTGCGCTCGGGTTACCAGGCCCTCACCGTCCGATGTGGGCGTCCATCCACGCGACCGTGGCGCGTACCGCCGCGGCTATCGGCAGCAGCCGTGCCGGGGCGCTCCCGACCGTGCCGCGCCGGGTGAACGGTTCCCTGTCGAGTTCCACTCCGACCTCGGCGAACGGGCTCGCGTCGAGGTGCGGCGCCTCGAAGTCCAGCCGTTCCCGGCGGCCGTCGCGCAGCACGTAGCAGCGGTACGGACGCTGCTGCGGCGGGCGGCGCAACCGGTACTCGGCGAGGTGCAACGCGGTACATGTCGAATAGCCGACACCGAGCAGCAGGGTCCAGGCCCCGGCGGCCTCCAGCGCGGCCAGCGGCGAGCGCTCGCCGAGATGCGAGTCCAGGTCGTGGACGCGCATCAGCTCCTCCGCCCGGGGGCCCCAGGCGCTGAACGACGTCTGCGGGTGCGGGCTGCGTACCGCGCCGGGCAACCGGCGTACGTGCTCGGCGAACGCGCCCACGCCGAACGACGGCGTGACGGCCGGGTCGAAGCCGGGCATCCGGTCCTCGTACGCCCGGCGTTCCTCGTCGGTGAGTCCGGCGGTCGCGGCGTGGTACGCGGGGCTGCTCACCGAGTTGTCGGGGGTCTGCGCCGGGACGACGACGGTGCCGGACGGCCCGACGACGGCCCGCAGCGCGTCGGCCAGCGTGGCCGGCCCGCCGGCCACCGGTCCGAGGGCACGCAGGGAGCAGTGCACGAGCACCACGTCACCGCTGCCGAGCCCGAGTGCCCGCAGGTCGGCGGCGAGCGTGTCGACCCGGTGCGCGGGCGGGACGGCGGTGGTCACGACGGCCATCCGGACATCGAGCGGGCCACCTGCCGGACCAGCCGTGAGCCGGCCGGGGTGAGCGCGTCCGCCCGTTGCAGCGCGCCGATCGCCTCGGCCGTCCAGTCCCGGTACTGCCGGTAGACCGCCTGCGCGCCGTCGACCTGGCGGTCCGCCCGGACGCGCCAGATGTCGGCCACCGCCGCGTGCGCGTAGATGCCGTGCAGGACGGCCTCCGCCGGCCGCGGGTCGGGCCGCCAGCCCACAGTGATGTCGATCGGCCCGGTGCCGTCGACCAGGTCGCAGACGTCCAGCAGCGCGTTCATCTTGCTGTGCTGGAACTCGTGCACGAGCAGCACCGCCAGCGACCCGGCGTCGGTCTCCGTGGCCGCGACACCGCCGAACGCCTGCCGGGCGGTCGACGCCTCGCTGACCCCGTCGCCGCTGCGCCGCAACGGCACCACCGCCCGCAGCCCGGTACGCAGTTCCTCGGCGTGGCCCGGCACCTCGTCCCGGATCACCTGCCACGCCGCCGCGAACGTCTCCGCCCAGCGCACGGCGCCCGCGTCGTCGAGCCGGTCATCGGCGGGCAGCCG
Organism: Micromonospora sp. D75; assembly: GCF_018070405.1. NCBI lineage: Bacteria > Bacillati > Actinomycetota > Actinomycetes > Micromonosporales > Micromonosporaceae > Micromonospora > Micromonospora sp. D75. Next base: position 5,675 of record NZ_JAGPXV010000041.1, on the reverse strand, counting down.
GTGGCAGTCGCGGTGCGGGTCGCCGTCCTCCAGCAGCACCGACACGTCCGGTGCGACGAGACGGCGGGTCGGCCACCAGCGGGGCCCGCCCGCCGCGCCCGGACTCACGGCCACCGTCACGTCCCCGGCCCGCACCCGCAGCGAGCCCGGGCCGGTCTCGACCCGTGCGGTGCCGTCACCCACCTCGGGCAGCAGCACCGTGCCGACCGCCGGCAGGTGCAGGCGGCCGGATCGCACCGGCACGTCGAGGCGCACCGGAACGCCTGCGTCGAGCGCGGCGGCGGCGGCGAGCGCGCTCAGATAGCCCGGCCCCTGGCGGGCACCGGTGCCGGTGCCGGCGAGGCAGTCGACAGCCCACGCGCGCACGTACGGATGGGCCGCGATCCGGGCCACTGATTCCGGCGCGCTGCGGTCGAGCGCGGTCAGCGCCTCCCAGCCGTCGGCTCCGGCCCCGCCGGCCGGCAGGCGGTCGGCCACCTCGGCGAGCAGCGCGCGGACGATGGCGATCTGTGCCTCGACGAGCCGGCCGATGGCGACCCGGTCGCCGGTCGGCGCCGCGAGGCGGTCGATGAAGTCGTCGGGCAGGCCGGCGTCGAGCCGGACGGGTTCCGGTGGGTTCTCGTTCACGTGCACGATCAGCTCTTTCAGATCGGCGCAGTAGACACTCGGATGGTCGAAGTGCCCGGCGCCGTACCGGTGGGCGAAGAGTCCGCCGCCGCACTGGTCGACCACCGGGCACCGCCGGCACTCGTCGCTGAGACCGGCCCGGCCGGAGCGGCGGCGGGCCAGGAGCGGGCTGGCCGCCACGTCATCGGCCGCGTGCGAGAAGACAGTCATGCCGGTGGCCGGCGCGCCGTCGTACGCGGTCTTGAGCGAGTCCGCCTGCTCCCACTCGCCGTCCGTCTCGATCACCGCCAGGTCGACCGCGTCGAGGCCCAGCCATTCGGTGCCGCTGGGTCCGCCGCGGGCGGTGGACAGGAGCGAGTCGAACAGGCGCACCGGGACGGGTCGGCCGTCCGCGCGCCAGCGGTCGTGGACGGCGCGCAGCCAGCGGGCGTACGCGGTGTCCCCGGCGGCCGGCCGCCACGGCGGGTCGTCCCAGGTGGCGTGCGGGAGCAGGAAGTCGATCCGCGAGGGCTCCTGGGCGAGCAGGGCCTCGTACACCGCTATCGGGTCGTTGCGCACGTCCACCGTGCAGAGCAGGCCGGACCAGAGCCGCCGGTACGCCGGGCGGCGCAGCAGGGCGAGCGCGCGCAGCACCTGGTCGTAGCTGCTGGCGCCGGACCGGTAGATCCGGTGCCTGTCGTTGGCGGCCCGGTCGCCGTCGAGCGATACGCCGACCGCCACGTCGTGTTCGGCGAGTACGTCGCAGAACCGCTCGGAGAGCAGCACGCCGTTTGTCTGCATGCCGATCCGGAGCCGGGTGACCGGCCCGATGACGCGCCGCAGTTCGGCGAGCACCTGGCCCAGCCCGTCGGGGCCGAGCAGCAGCGGCTCCCCGCCGTGCAGGACGACTGTGACGTCCGGCAGCCCGTGGGCCGCCGCGTGCTCGGCGATCCGTCCGGCCGCGGCCCGGAGCACGTCCGGCGTCATCCGTACCGGGCGGCGGCGCCAGCTCTGGTCGGCGTGTTCGTAGACGTAGCAGTGGTCGCACGCCAGGTCACACCTGGCGTGCACCTTGAGGACGAACTCGGTGAGCGCCGCGCGGGCGGGCCCCGGGGCCATCGCGGATCAGATGAACGACGAGAACTTCGCCGCCGGGATCCGGGTCTGATCGAGGTGAGCCGCCATCACCCGGCGCACGATGGGGGAGATGTCCGCGGCGGAGAGCCGGTCGAGCGGCTCCGCGCGGACCCTGACCAGCGAGACCGGGGGCTCATCCTGGCGCAAGGGTGCGGTCGTCATGAGTGTTCCTTAGGTTTGTGAATGCCGGCCGAGCACAGCGGCGACGGCCAACCTAGTGGCTTTAGGGATCCAGCGCCATCGACCCACCGGTGGGAGACGGTTCTTTTTGGACGGTTCGCCGGCCGGCGTCGTCGTCGCCCCGAGGGAGCGAGCGTAAGGGATCAATTATGCGCCTTTTTACCGATCTAGGCCACGAATCGAAAGTTCAGACTTTGCCAGAATTCGTCCACCCCGATCCCCTGGTCAGGTGAGGGATCGGGGTGGACGAGCGGCTCAGACGGCGGGGCCGCTCCCGGACGGCGTGCCGAGGCGGATGTCGACGTCGGCCGGCTCGGTCATCTGGTCGTACGCCCTGGTCCGCAGCCGGTTGGTCTGCACCTCGCCGTCGAGCAGCGCCGCCCGCAGCGCCTCCGCGTCGCTGATCTCCTTGGCGGTCACCTCGTCGGCCGCGGTCGTGACGCCCTGCACCACCTCCAGGTGGGTGCCGTCGGTGGGCATCAGCTCGGTCCACTTCGCCAGGCAGTACACCCGCTCCGGCACGTCCTGGCACTCGGTGCTCAGCTCGGGCATCTCGTCGCCGGTGCCGAGATGGCCGGCCCGGTACGCCGTCAGCTCGTCCACGAACGCCTCCAGCTCCCGCTCCACCTCCGGTGCCAGGCGCGTCGCCACCACCTTCCCGAAGATCCACCGCAGCGCGGCCAGCTCCATGCCGGCCCGCACCGGCAGGTAGAGCTTCGCCCAGCTGGCGTTGACGAAGTCACCGGGGTCGCGCTCCGGGGCGCGGGCGTCGCCGCCGGACCACCACCCGGGGTACGCCACGAACGACGCGCGCTCCCAGTCGAAGACCCGATGCCAGAAGTCGATCTCCCACGCCTCGTCCCGCACGCTGGCCGGGAAGTGCGCCTCCACGATCTGCGAGACCATCTCGTTGACCGGGGAGAAGCCGGCCCGCAGCCGCGCCTCGAACTCGTCCCCCGCCGTCTCCGCCGCCGCCAGCGCCGCGTCGCGCCGGTCCTGCCACTCCTGAAGATCGGTCAGGTAGCCCGCGACCAGCGCGTTGTACGCCGCGTCGTCGGCGGTCTGGTCCACCACCGTCGGGGTACGCCGGAACCCGGCCGCGATCTGGGCCTGCGCGCCGGGACCGCCCAGCCAGCTGGCCGCGCCCACATGGATGCGGACGCGCAGGACCGGTCGGCCGTCCGCCTCCGTCACCACCGGCACACCGACGACCTGGGCCGCGATGGCGGTCGGCGGGCGGCGGGTGATCAGGTTGAGGTTCTGCCGGATCGTGTCGACGTTGCCGTCCCACTCCCAGCCGGCGTCGAGGGTGACGTCGATGTCGTAGTCGGCGCTCATGTCGCCGGTGAATCCCCACTTGTCGAGCGTGACCACGGCGGAGTACACGACGCGCGTCTCCACCGCTGCGGGAGCGCCGCGCGGCGGCCGCTCCGGCTTCACCGGCATCGGGGGCAGCGCGGCGACCGCGTTGTCGCGGATCCGCTGCCGCCCGCCGGTGATCTTCTGGGCGAAGGCGAGCGCCGGGTCCTTGATCGTGGGGGCCCAGCAGACCCGTGCGCCGTACCGCTCGTGCGCCAGCTCCAGCCGTTGCAGCACCTTGAAGTAGTGCAGCGTGATCGGCGTGGCCCGGTTCGGGTTGCGGACGGTGCGCTTCGAGGACGACTCCGTACCCGTCTCGGTGACGAGCTTGAAATCGGTCTTGTGCTGGGTGCGGTAGCGCGCCGCGACCTTCGAGGTGGCGGTCCGGCTGTCCTTGACCGCGCGGCGGCTCGTCTCCTGGCTCGCCGCGGTGACGCTGGTGGCGAAGCCGATGGTGTGGCTGGCGTTGAAGGTGCCCCAGATGCCGGTCGGGCTGGTGTACTGGCCGGTGTGGCTCGCGTTGAGCCCCCAGGTGTCGGTGAGCGACTTCTGCCGCTCGAAGCCCTCCTGGAGTTCGGTGGTGAGCGCGCTGGTCAGCTCGACGTCGGTCTGCTGTTCCGACTCGTTCTGCTCCTCCAGGGTCAGCTCGCGCTTGGTGTAGGTGCGCTGCTCCAGCACGGCCTCCTCACCGGGGGCGAGCGCCAGCGCGTAGACGTGCTCGCCGAGCGCGAAGCCCACCGGTCGGATCCGGGTGCGGTCGAGGAACGCGATGCCCACGTCGGACTGGAGCAGGCCGGCGAGGAACTCCGCCTGCTGGTCGCCGAGGAGCGTCTGGCGTCGCGCCGGCGGCTCCCGGTACGACATGCCCGAGTCGGCGCCGGGCAGCGCCTCGGTGGCCGCGTCCATCTCGTTGGCCTTCCACAGGTCGTAGAGGCCGAGTTGTTTGAGCAGGTGCGGCAGCCGGTCGCCGTCGAGCCCGCCGTAGCGGATCGCCTCGATCAGCGCCTGCTTGACGTAGAACGGCAGGATGGGCGTCTCGCCACCGCCGAACGTGAGCCGGACCGGTACGAAGTAGTTGGAGTAGACGTACCTGTCGGAATGCGCGGTGCTGAAACCAAGCGTCGCCGGATCGGCGTCGGCGACGACGACTCTGCCCATCGGTGCTCCTCTACAGCGGCAGTGTGAACAGGGAGTGCAGCCCCTGGTACGTCATCTCGTGCGAGGTGACGAAGAATCCGGGGAACAACTGGCTGAGGGCGGCCTGGCGGACGACCGTCTCGCGTACGGCGTGCGCGGTCAGTTCTTCGAGACCGGCGACGACCTCCGCCGGCACACCGCCCTTGGCGGCCCGCTGGTACGCCTCCGCGATTGCCTCCCAGCGACCGTCGAACGTCTCCCCGAGGCCGTCGGCGACGGTGCCCCAGGTCTTCTCGAAGCGCTCCAGTTTGGTCGAGGAGGTCCAGTCGACGTTCGTGACGCGGGCCGCCTCGGGATCGACGAGCAGCAGGTCGGAGCGGAGGTCCCCGACGGTGGTGGACGCCTTCCACCGGAACCGCTCGGCGAGGTGGCGGGCGAGGGCCTTCTCCGCCCCGGTCGCGGCCGGGTTGCCGGTGAAGCCGACGAGGCGCAGCAGCAGATCCCGGTCCGGGTGGCCGAGCAGCATCTGGGCGACGGTCTGGCGCAGCACCGCGTCGGAGCCGCGCAGCGCGGGCGCCAGCTCCGGGTGGGCCGTGCGGACCGCCTCGACCACTGTCGCCAGTGACTTCTCCGCGAACGCCTCCAGGCCCGGTGACCGGCCGACGAGCTGGGCGACCTCGGCGGCCATCCGCCGGTGCACCTGCTGGCCGAGCCGCCACGGTTGCGCCTGCCCGGCCTTGCGCAGCGCGCGGAACTCCTCGTACGCGGCGGTCTGGAGCGCCCTGTTGAACGCGGTGGTCAGCCGCTGCTCCAGTTGCCGGGCGATGGCCGCGCGCACGACGGCGGCCTGGACGTCCCGGGGTGTCTTCGGCGGCTTCAGCTCGCGCAGGTCCTCGACCCGCTTGATGATCTCGTCCAGCGCCTCGCTCAGCTCGGCCCGGGTCGCCGCCCGGCCGGTCGACGACACCGTCTCCGACATGCTCGCCATCAGCACCGGCCGACCGTCGAGGCTGACCAGCGCGCCGAGCCGGGTGCCCGCGCCGGCGCCCGCGAACGCCTCGGCGTGCGCCGCCTGGTTGAACACGCTCAACGTCAGCTCGGCGTCGGCGAGCAGCACCCGGCCCTGCCGGAACAGCGCGTCGAGCACCTTCGGCGGGAAGAGCGTGCGCAGGACGGCCAGCCCCACCCGGGGCGTGGCGGCGATCGCGGCCCGGCCGATCGCCACCAGCAGCGCGGCCATCTGGGCGGTCAGCAGG